>JAICRS010000223.1 GCA_025966335.1 Nocardioidaceae bacterium | reverse complement strand
GTCCCGGGTGAGGAGGGCGGAGCGTTCGAGGGCCGCCGAGGCCGCAGCGAACCCCAGCCGCTGCCGGTCGGCGGCAGCCACCCGGGCCAGCTGGTCGGCGAGCGCGTCGTCGGCTCCCACGGCGGCCTCCGCCAGGTGCCAGGGCCGGCTGGGGTCCTCGACCGGGAGTGCTGCGGCGACGGCACGGTGCGCTTCGCGCCGTTGGGCTGGCGTCGCCCGCCGCAGCGCGGCCGTGCGCAGGAGCGGATGCCGGAACCTGAGCGCAGGCCCGTCGGACACGACGACGCCGAGCTCGCGCGCCTCGTCCAGCGCAGTTCCAGCGACGCCGGCGCTCCCGTCGAACGTCGCCGCCACCGTCACCATGGTCGCCGGCCCGGTGATGGCCAGGAGCAGGACCGCCCTCCGGGCGTCGACGGAGAGCTCCGCGAGGAGTGACGCGTAGAACGTCTCGAGGCGCTCCCCGACGGGAAGCGGTTCCGGCAGCGCCGCGGCACCGACACGTTGCGCAGGGTCGAGCCGGTGGGACACCTCCAACATCGCAAGCGGGTTCCCCTGCGTGCCCGCGACCAGGCGGTCGAGAACGCCAGGAGCGACGTCCGCAGGCACGAGATCCGCGGCCGCGGCAGCGGACAGCCCGACGACCCGGAGCACGGGCAGCCCCTGGGTCAGCGCCGACGGGAGCGAGGACGTCCGTGCGGCGCACAGGACGGCAACCGCGTCCGGCCCCAGGCGCCGAGCCGCGAAGAGGATCGCGTCGGCCGACTCGCGGTCCAGCCAGTGCAGGTCGTCCACGATGACGAGCACGGGGTGCCGGACTGCAGCCGCAGCGAGCAGGGACAGGGTCGCGGCGGCGACGAGGAACCTGTCCGCCGGCACCTCACCCGAGGTCCAGCCCAACGCCGACCCCAGTGCAGCGGCCTGCGCCGCCGGGACCTCGTCCAGAAGATGTCGCACCGGGTTCAGCAGCTCGAGCAGCCCGGCGTGGGCCAGGGCGGACTCGGACGCCACACCGGTGGCGTGCAGAACGGTGTGCTCGGTCGCCAGCGACCGGGCGGACCTCAGCAGGGTGGTCTTCCCGATCCCTGGCTCGCCCTCGACCAGCAGTGCGCCGGACCTGCCGGCGCGGGCATCGGCCAGGAGCTCACGGATCCGCGCCAGCTCCTCGTCGCGGCCGACGGCGTCACCGGCCGGCTTGGGGGTTTTCCCCGACGCGAGCGCAGCCGCCCCGGTGCGAACGTCGACCGGAGATGAGTCGTCCTGAGGAGGGCCCGATGCGGACATCAACCAAGATCCTAGGGACGTCGGAGCGTTGGCTCACGTCCCCCGGCTGGACGTACTGCGCTATGTGGCACTTCGTCCTCCCCCTGATGCCGGCCCGCCGGGTCACCACTGACCGGGAAGCGGCGCCCCGTACCACGACTCGACCAGAGACCGGGAGATCGAGATCCCACCGGGCAGGATCAGCGTTCCTGCTTCTGCCTGCGACTTCATCTCGTCGCGGGTGAACCAGCGTGCGTCGCTGATCTCCTCGTTGTCGACCGAGATGTCGGTGCTGACGGCGCGGGCGAAGAAGCCGACCATCAGGCTGGCCGGGAACGGCCACGGCTGGTTCCCGAAGTAGCGGACGTCGGTGACCTCCACGCCGACCTCCTCGGCGACCTCACGGACCACGGCCTGCTCCAGCGACTCCCCCGGGTCGACGAAGCCGGCCAGGGTCGAGTAGCGGCCTTCGGGCCAGCTCGGCTGACGGCCCAGCAGCGCGCGGTCACCGTCGGTGACCAGCATGATCACCGCGGGGTCGGTGCGCGGGAACTGCTGCTTGCCGCAGTCCGGACAGGTCAGCACGTGTCCGGCCTGGGCGACCTCGAGCCGCCCCCCGCACCGCGGGCAGTGCCGGTGGGCCCGGTGCCACTCGGCCAGCGCGATTGCATGCACGAGCAGTCCGGCATCGTCACGCGACAGGCTCGGACCGACCGCCCGGAAGCCGGTCCACGCCTCCTCGGCCGCCTCGTCGTCGACGAGCACTGCGAAGTGCGCGACGTCGTGCTGGGTCCCCAGGAACACCCGCTGGCCGTCGGGTGCCTCGTCCGGGGCCCGCCAGGCGATCGCCGCACGGTCCGCACCGACCGGGAAGCGGCTGCCTGCCAGCACCAGTACCCGGGTCCTCGGGTCGGCCCAGGTCTCGTCGAGCCAGGCCTGGTCGGTACGACGCTTGCCGACCCGGTCGTGGGCCCGCACCGAGAGCGCGATGTCGGGGTTTCCGGCGACGGTCGGGTGCGTTGGCTCGGTCACGGCCCCGACCCTACGGCCACCTAGGATCGGCGGTTATGAGCACCCACATCGGAGCCCGGCCGGGCCAGGTCGCGCCATACATGCTGATGCCCGGCGACCCGCTGCGCGCGAAGTGGATCGCGGAGACGTTCCTCGAGGACGCCGAGTGCTACACCGAGGTCCGCGGGATGCTGGGCTTCACCGGCAGCTACCGCGGCGAGCGGGTCTCGGTGCAGGGATCGGGGATGGGGCTTCCGTCGCTGTCGATCTACGTCAACGAGCTGGTCGCCGACTACGACGTGCGGACGGTCGTGCGGGTCGGCTCCTGCGGCGCGTTGACCGAGCGGCTCAAGGTCCGCGACCTGGTGATCGCGTCCGGAGCATGCACCGACTCGTCGATGAACCGGATCCGCTTCGAGGGCCTCGACTACGCACCGGTCGCCGACTTCGGGCTGCTGCGTGCGGCGTACGACGCAGCCTCCGCACGTGACCTGGAGGGGACCACCCATGTCGGCCTGATCTTCTCCAGCGACTCGTTCTACAACCCGCGCCCGGAGCTGACCGCGCGGATGGTCGACTACGGCGTGCTCGGGGTGGAGATGGAGGCCAGCGCGTTGTACACGCTGGCCGCCCAGCACGGGGTGAAGGCGCTCGCGATCTGCACGGTGTCGGACCACATCGTCACCGGCGAGCACACGTCGGCGCAGGAGCGGGAGCAGACCTTCGGCGACATGGTCGAGGTCGCTCTCGACGCGGTGCTCGCCACCGGTTAGCGGCGCAACGTGTCCCGCAGGGCCTCGAGCCCGGTGAACCGCGGCGTCCACCCGAGCCGGCTCTTCGCCCGGGTGGTGTCCATGACGGCGGGGTGGCTGGCCGCCTCGACCCACTCGGCGGCCGACGGCAGCAGCGGCAGCCGGGACAGTGCCCGGGCCGCCGCGTGGGTGGGGCCGGCGGGCAGCGGTAGTGGCACGATGCCGAGCTCGCGGGCGACGTCGACCGCGCTGAGCACACCGTCCCCGGCGATGTTGTAGGCCCCGGGCGGTCCGGCCGCGACCACGCACTGCAGCAGCGCGGTGCCGACGTCGTCCTCGTGGATGAACTGGACCGGGACGTCCGGGATGAACGCCGGCACCGGCACGGGCAGCCGGCCGATCCGTCCCTGCAGCCGGCGGGCCAGTGGCGCGAGCGGACCGGGCAGCAGCTCCTTCGCGCCGACCACGTGCGGGCCGAGCACGATCGGCGGCCGGAGCAGGTACAGCGCCAGGTCGGGGTGCGCGGCGGACTCGGCCTGGAGCAGGTGCTCGAGCTCGGCCTTCTCCTGCGCGTAGAACAACCGGTCCGCCGGCCGGACCGGCCAGTCCTCGGTCATCCCCACCGGGTTGTCGCGGTGGAAGCCGTAGGCGGCGACGGACGAGGCGTAGACGAAGCGGCGTGCGCCCGCGGCGGCGGCCGCCCGGAACGCGTTCAGCGTGCCGTCCACGTTGATCGCCCGGGTGGTCTCACGGCTGCCGCCGATGATCAGGAAGGCGAGGTGGACCACCACGTCGGCGCCCTGGAACGCGTCGACCAGGGCGTCCTGGTCACGGACGTCGCCGCGCCGGTAGTCCAGCTTGGTCCAGCCGTGCTCGGCCGGGTCGAACGGTCGTCGGGCGACGCCGACCACGCGGGACACCCGGTCGTCGGCCTGGAGCAGTGGCATCAGGCCGAACCCGAACGTCCCGGTCGGGCCGGTGACGGCCACGGTCAGCCGGGCGGTGTCGGTCGCGTTGCTGCCCATGGGAGGGCCTTTACCCAGCACGGTCGCCGGCAACCTCGACCGGTGGCCCGGTGACCAGGTCCTCCAGCGCCGACCGGTCCGGCAGATCGGCGTGCTCGACGAGGTCCCCGGTGCGCACGTAGTAGAACGCCGCCTCGACCGACTCCACCGGCACGTCCTGGAGCTCCGCCCAGGCCACCCGGTAGATCGCCAGTTGGAGCGGGTCGGCGGTCTGCTGCCGGTTGGTCTTCCAGTCCACGACCAGGAAGCCTCGCTCGGTCTCGTAGACCGCGTCGATCCGGCCCCGGATCACCTGGCCGCCCAGCACCAGCGCGAACGGTGGCTCGATCGCGAACGGGGTCCGGTCGGCGAACGGCCCGGCGTTGAACCTCTCGATCAGCTGCTGCAGGTCTGTGTCGTCGTCGATCTCTGCGTCGCCGCGGCCGGGCACCTCGTCGAGCCCGACCAGCTGCTGCTGGCCAAACCGGTTCTCGACCCAGGCGTGGAACCGGGTGCCGAACCGGGCCGACGGTGACGGCTTGCGCGGCATCGGCCGGGCGAGGTCGGCGGCCAGCTGCTCCGGGTCGTCGCGCAGCCTGGCCATCGACGTGGCCGACAGGCTCGACGGGAGCGGCACCTTGATGGTGTCTGCTCGTGCCTCACGAGCCTCCTGTAGCAGCCGTTCCAGCTCGCCGTCCCACTCGGCCACGAGCGCGGCGTCCGCGGCCGACAGCCCCGGTTCGCTGCCGAACAGGGCCGGCTCGTCGAACAGGGCCGGCTCGGCGTCGAACAACGTCGGTTCGGCGAGCTCGGCCATCGCGGACCGCACCAGGGCGGCCGCCTGCAGCCGGCGGTCGATCTCCTCACCGTTCGGCTCGACCGGCCAGGGATGGACGACGTTGTTCTCCAGCACCGGGTTCACCGCGTCGTCGTCCGGGGCCGGGCACCACT
>JAICRS010000144.1 GCA_025966335.1 Nocardioidaceae bacterium | reverse complement strand
GCCGCGGTGCAGGGCATCGAGGCGGTCCGGGCGGGCGACATCGGGGTCCGGTCCCTGCAGGACTGGGCGCGCCGGTGACGGCGTACCGCTGGCTGTTCGACCGGGTCCTCACCCGCGTGGACGCTGAACGCGCCCACCGGCTGGGGTTCGCCGCGCTCCGCGTGCTGCGCCCGGTCACGGCCCGGCGGCTGCGGCACGGCAGCCGCGCCACCGGGTCGAACGTGCAGGCGCTGGGGCTGACCTTCCCGGGGCCGCTCGGGCTCGCCGCGGGCTTCGACAAGAACGCCGAAGGCATCGACGCGCTCGCCGCGCTCGGGTTCTCGTTCGTCGAGGTCGGCACGGTCACCGGTGAGCCGCAGCCCGGCAACCCGCGGCCGCGGCTGTTCCGGCTGCCCGCAGACCGCGCCATCGTGAACCGGATGGGGTTCAACAACGACGGCGCCGAGGTGGTCGCCCGTCGGCTCGAGGAACGCCGGAGGAACCCGCGCGCGCTGCCGGTCATCGTCGGCGTGAACATCGGCAAGACCAAGCTGGTGCCCGACGACCAGGCGGTGGCCGACTACCGCAAGTCGGCACGGCTGCTCGCGCCGTACGCCGACTACCTGGTGGTCAACGTGAGCTCCCCGAACACCCCGGGCCTGCGGGACCTGCAGGCCGTGGAACGGCTCCGGCCGCTGCTGAGCGCGGTCCGCGCCGAGGCCGACGCGGCCACCGAGCACCGGGTCCCACTGCTGGTCAAGATCGCACCGGACCTCAGCGACGACGACGTGCTGGCGGTCGCCGACCTCGCCGTCGAGCTCGGCCTGGACGGCGTCGTCGCGACCAACACCACGATCAGCCGCGGCGGCCTGCGTTCGGACCCGGCGGCCGTCGCCCGGGTCGGCGCCGGCGGGCTGTCCGGGGCACCGGTCCGGCAGCGCTCGCTGGAGGTGCTCCGGCTGCTGCGCGGCCGGGTCGGTGAGGCGATGACGATCATCTCCGTCGGCGGGATCACGACGGCGCAGGACGCCGAGGAGCGGCTGTCCGCCGGCGCCACCCTGCTGCAGGCCTACACCGCCTTCGTCTACGAGGGCGCCCTGTGGCCGTCCCGGATCCAACGGGAGCTCGCTGCGTCGCGTGCACGGGTGGCCAGGTGAGCGCAGCCAGGGGACCGGTGCGCGTCGCGGGGGAGGTCCTCTCCGTGAAGCGCGTCGGTGCGCACCACCACCTGACCCTGGTCGCTCCCGGGGTCGCGGAACGGTTCCGGCCGGGTGGCTTCGTCGCGCTCGGCGTCGGCGGCCCGCTGTCCGAGAGCCTGCTGCGGCGCACGTTCTCGATCTACCGGGCCCGGCCGACCGGCGCGTACGGCGGCACCGTGGAGGTGGTCTTCCCGGTCACCGACCCTGGCACCGAGTGGCTGGCCAGGGCCGCGGCGGGCACGGCCGTCGACGTCGTCGGTCCGCTCGGCCGGCCCTACGCCCTGCCCAAGGAACCGGTGGCCTGCACCCTGGTCGGCAGCGGGCACGGCAGCGCGCCTTTGTTCGGCCTGGCCGAGCGGCTCCGCGAACGCGGCTGTGGCGTGCACATGGTCCTCGGTGCGACCACCGGCGCCGAGCTGTTCGGCGCGCTGGAGGCCAAGCGGGCAGCGAAGACGGTGGTGGTCACCACCGAGGACGGATCGGTCGGGATCACCGGCCGGCCGACCGACGTGCTCCCCGAGCTGCTGTCGCGCACCGCCACGGACGTCGTCTACGCGAGCGGGCCGACGCCGATGCTGCACGCGGCGGCGCTGGCGGCGGAGGCGCACGGTGCGTGGAGCCAGACCGCGGTGGAGCAGGAGATGGCCTGCGGCACCGGCATCTGTCTGACCTGTGTGCTGCCGGTGGTCGGCGAGGACGGGGTGACCCGGATGGTCCGCGCCTGCACCGAGGGCCCGGTGTTCCGCGGCGACCGGGTCCGGTGGGGCGACATCGGCAGCGTCCCCGAGGACGCCTGGGGTGCACCGCGTGTGGGCGGGCCGCGGTGAGCGACGTGGACCTGACCACCACGGTCGCCGGGCTCACCCTGCCCAACCCGGTGATGACCGCTGCCGGCTGCGCCGGGACCGGCAAGGAGCTCGACCAGTTCTTCGACGTCTCCGAGCTCGGCGCCGTGGTCACCCGCACCGTCACCCTCGACCCGGTCGCCGGCGCCCCGATGCCGCGGATGACCGCGACACCGAGCGGGATGCTCAGCGCGGTCGGCCTGCAGGGCCCAGGCCTCCAGGGGTTCCTCGCCACCGAGCTGCCCTGGCTGGCGCAGCGCCGGGCCCGCGCGGTGGTCTCGATCGCCGGTGCGACGCTCGGTGAGTACGGCGAGCTGGCCCGACGGGTCGGGAACAGCCCGGGGGTGACCGCCGTGGAGGTCAACCTGGCGATCGCCAACGGCGACAACCGGGGCCGTGACTTCGCCAGCGAGCCGTACCAGGCCGCGAAGGTGCTCGAGGTGGTCCGCCGCGACGTCCCGCGTGGGATCCCGGTCCTCGCCAAGCTCAGCGCGGACGTGGACGACATCGTCGACGTCGCCCGCGCCGTGACCAAGGCCGGCGCCGACGCGCTGGTGATGATCAACGCCGTGCGGGGGATGGCGATCGACCCCCGGACGCTGCGGCCGACGCTCGGCGCGGTCACCGGCGGCCTCAGCGGGCCGGCGCTGCACCCGCTGGCGGTGCGCTGCGTGTGGGACGTGCACGAAGCACTCCCCGAGGTCCCGGTCATCGGGGTCGGCGGGGTCCGCACCGGCTACGACGCGCTCGAGCTGATCCTCGCCGGTGCCAGCGCCGTCCAGGTCGGCACGGCAGTCTTCGCCGACCCGACCACCCCGATGCGGGTGGTCGCCGACCTGCGGCACGAGCTCGCCCGCCGCGACATCGCCTGCGTCGCCGACGTCGTCGGCCGCGCCCACCACCAGGAAGGGGACCGGCCATGACGTTCGGAGCACGACTTCGCGAGGCGATGCAGTCGCGGGGGCCGCTGTGCGCGGGCATCGACCCGCACCCGGCACTGATGGACCAGTGGGGGCTCACCGACAGCTCGGTCGGGCTGGAGCGGTTCGCGATGACCGCGGTCGAGGCGCTGGCCGGGACGGTCGCGGCGGTCAAGCCGCAGTCCGCGTTCTTCGAGCGGCACGGGTCCCAGGGCATCGCGGTGCTGGAGAAGGTCATCGCCGCCTCCCGCGACATGGGGTCGCTCGTCGTACTCGACGTCAAGCGAGGCGACATCGGCTCGACCGCGCAGGCCTACGCCGACGCCTACCTCGACCCGACCTCACCGCTCGCCGTCGACGCGGTCACCGCGAGCCCGTTCCTCGGCTTCGGCTCGCTCGAGCCTCTGTTCGAGACGGCGCTGGCCCACGACGCCGGCGTGTTCGTGCTGGCGCTGACCTCCAACCCGGAGGGGGCGCAGGTCCAGCACGCGCGCACCGACGACGGCAGGACGGTGGCCGGCTCGATCCTGGACGCGATCGCGAGCCGCAACGTCGGTGCCGACACGCTGGGCTCGATCGGGGCGGTGGTCGGGGCCACCATCGGTGACACCGGCGAGAACCTGGACGTCCACGGTCCGCTGCTGGTGCCGGGCGTGGGCGCGCAGGGAGGCACCCCCGACGACGTACGCCGGATCTTCGGCTCAGCCCTGCCCAACGTGCTGCCCAGCAGCTCGCGGGAGATCCTGGTCACAGGCCCCGACAAGGGCGCGCTGCGGGCCGCTGCCGAAAGGTCCGTACACGCCTTCAACGCCATGGTGAACGCGTAGGCTTTCGACCATGAAGCGCCTTCTCGCCGGGCTGGCCGTGCCCGCCCTGGTCCTGTCCCTGGCCACCGCCTGCAGCGACGGAGGTGCCGACGAGACCGCCGACGCCGACGCGTCCGCCACCCCGACCGAGACCGAGAGCGCCGAGAGCGACCCGAGCGACTCCGGGGAACCCACGGATGCGCCCGAGTCCGGCAACGCCGAGGAGGACGCGGCCGCGGACGCCCCCGGCGCCGACTCCCGCTACTGCGAGCTGCTGAGCACCGACTTCGCGACCCTGTTCGCCAGCATCCAGGGCCCGGAGGACGTCAAGGAAGCGATCGACATCATCGGGCAGATCGCCGACGAGGCCCCCGAGGAGGTCGCCGACGAGTGGGCCGTGATGGGCGGCGCGCTCGGCTCCATGCAGGGTGCGCTGACCAGGGCAGCCGAGCTGCAGGAGAAGGCCGCGGCGGGCGAGGTCACCCCCGAGCAGCTGCAGAAGCAGACCGCTGAGCTGATGAAGGACATGGAAGCCCTCAACACCCCGGAGAACAACCAGGCCGGGGACGCGGTGGCCAAGCACGCCGCCGACTACTGCGGTCTCCAGCTGGGATAGCCCACGGTGAGGATGCGGGCACTGCTCGGGTGTGCCGGGCTGGTGCTGGTCGCGCCCACCGGCTGCGCCGGCCAGACCGAGACCTACTGCGACACGCTCCGGGACCAGCAGTCCGCCCTGACCGGGCTGGCGGAGGGTTCCGCCGACCCGGGTGCCGGGATGCTCGGTGACGGGCTGGCGGTGTTCCGGGACCTGCGGGCCGAGGCCCCCGACGACATCCGCGACGAGTGGGACACCTTCTACTTCGCCTGGGAGGGACTGGCCGACGCGTTCGAGACGGCCGGGACCACGCCACAGGAGTACCGGCCCGGCGGCGACTCTCCCGGGGTGAGCGAGGCAGAGGCCGACGCGATCGCCGACGCTGCCGCCGAGCTGGGATCGGCCCGCGTGGTCGACGCGGGAGCCGGGATCCAGCTGCACGCCCAGGACGTGTGTGACGTCGACCTGGGTCTCGATGCGGTCTGATTTGCTGCGTCGCGTTGCGGGCCGCTCGACCCAATGACTAGATTTCGACCTGTCGTGCCCAACGTCGCACCCGGGCTCCCGAACAACGATTTGATGATGAGGTCCTCACTGTGGCGTTGCCACCGCTCACACCGGAACAGCGACAGGCTGCTCTGGACAAGGCGGCTGCTTCCCGTCGGGAACGTGCCGAGGTCAAGAACCGGTTGAAGCACTCGGGCGCTTCCATCGTCGATGTTCTCAAGCAGGGCCAGGACAACGAGGTCATCGGCAAGATGCGGGTGATCGACCTGTTGCAGTCGATGCCGGGACTGGGCAAGGTGCGCGCGCGGCAGATGATGGAGCGGCTCAACATCTCGGAGAGCCGCCGGGTTCGTGGGCTGGGCGCCAAGCAGGTCGCCGCCCTCGAACGCGAGTTCAGTGCGCGTGACTGAGCACACCGACCCGGTCGAGTCCGCAACCGCGCGGAGCCGGCTCGCCGTCCTCGCCGGCCCCACCGCGGTTGGCAAGGGGACGGTCGCCGCGGACATCCGCCGCAACCATCCCGAGGTGTGGATCTCGGTCTCGGCGACGACCCGGGCGCCGCGGCCGGGTGAGGTGCACGGCCGGCACTACTGGTTCGTCAGCGAGGAGGAGTTCGACCGGCTCGTCGAACGCGACCAGCTGCTGGAGTGGGCCGTCGTGCACGGCGCCGCCCGCTACGGAACCCCCCGCCGACCGGTGGAGGAGGCGCTCGCCGCCGGCCGGCTCGCGCTGCTCGAGATCGACCTGCAGGGCGCCCGCCAGGTCCGGGAGTCGATGCCCGAGGCGCTGTTCGTCTTCCTGGCACCGCCCTCGTGGGAGGAGCTGGTCCGCCGGCTGGTCGGCCGGGGGACGGAGACCCCCGCCGAGCGGGAGCGGCGCCTGGAGACCGCGCGGGAGGAGATGGCGGCCGAGAAGGAGTTCGACGTGACGGTCGTCAACACGGAGATTCACGCTGCGAGTGAAGAGTTGGTAGCCTTGATGAGACTCCACCCGGAGTCCAGCACCGAGACCCCTGACAAATTGTGAGGCTACAAGAGCGTGTCCGGAACCGTGCCCGTCGCCGAGGGGATCACCAACCCTCCCATCGACGAACTCCTGACGAAGACCGACTCCAAGTACAAGCTCGTCCTCTACAGCGCCAAGCGCGCACGTCAGATCAACGCCTACTACTCCCAGCTCGGTGAGGGCCTGCTCGAGTACGTCGGCCCGCTCGTGGACACCCATGTCCAGGAGAAGCCGCTGTCGATCGCGCTCCGCGAGATCAACGACGACCTGCTGACCTGCGAGGACATCGAGCCCGAGGAAGCCTCCTCCTGAGCGAGGGCCCTCCAGTGGACACAGCTCCCGGGTCCCCCGCCGCACCGGACCGCCCTCGCGTCGTACTCGGCGTGAGCGGCGGTATCGCTGCTTACAAGGCGTGTGAGCTGCTCCGCCGGTTCACCGAGTCCGGCCACGACGTGACCGTCGTACCCACCGCGGCGGCCCTCGAGTTCGTCGGCGCCGCCACCTGGGCTGCCCTGTCCGGCAAGCCGGTGGCGACCGACGTGTGGTCGCAGGTGCACGAGGTGCCGCACGTGCGGATCGGGCAGAGCGCGGACCTGGTCGTGGTCGCGCCGGCGACCGCGGACCTGCTCGGGAAGGCCGCGCACGGCCTCGCCGACGACCTGCTCACCAACACCCTGCTCACCGCGCGCTGCCCGGTGGTGCTCGCCCCGGCGATGCACACCGAGATGTGGGAGCACCCGGCCACCCAGGAGAACGTCGCCACCTTGCGCCGCCGCGGCGTGCTGGTGCTCGAGCCCGCGGAGGGCCGGCTGACCGGTGCCGACACCGGCAAGGGCCGGCTGCCGGAGCCGGGGGAGATCTTCGAGGTCGCCTCCCAGGTGCTCGCCCGCGCCGGGTCGGCGAACCTGCAGGATCTCGCCGGCCGGCACGTGGTGGTCTCCGCCGGCGGCACCCGGGAGTACCTCGACCCGGTCCGCTACCTCGGCAACCGGTCCTCCGGGCTGCAGGGCTACGCGCTCGCGCGGGCCGCCGTCGCCCGCGGCGCGGAGGTCACCCTGGTCGCCGCCAACGTCACCCTGGCCGACCCGGTCGGCGCCAAGGTGGTCCGCGTCGAGAGCACCGCGCAGCTGCGGGAGGCCGTGCTCGGTGCAGCCGCCACCGCGGACGCCGTGGTGATGGCCGCCGCCCCGGCCGACTTCCGCCCGGTCAGCACCAGTGAGGCCAAGATCAAGAAGTCCGAGGACGGCTCGGCACCCGACATCGTGCTGCAGCAGAACCCCGACATCCTCGCCGAGCTCTCCGCCGACCGGCCGCGGCCAGGCGCCGTGATCGTCGGGTTCGCCGCGGAGACCGGTGACGCCTCCGGCGACGTCCTCGCCCACGCCCGCGCCAAGCTGGCCCGCAAGGGCTGCGACCTGCTGGTGGTCAACGACGTCAGCGGCGGCAAGGTTTTCGGCAGCGCCGAGAACGAGGCGGTGATCCTCGACACGGACGGCGGCGCCACACCGGTGCCGCGCGGCTCCAAGTCGGCCCTGTCCCACGTGATCTGGGACGAGGTGGCGACGCGGCTCGAGACCGACTGAGCCCGGCGCACCGCACGGGTTATTGTCGATAAGAACGAATCCGAGTGCGTCATCCCGGGGACACGGGGACGCGGGCAGGGGACACACCACGTGGCTGGACGACTTTTCACCTCCGAGTCGGTGACCGAGGGACATCCGGACAAGATCGCTGACCAGATCAGCGACACGATCCTGGACGCGATGCTGGCCGACGACCCCCGCAGCCGGGTCGCGGTCGAGACGCTGGTCACCACCGGCCTGGTCGTCGTCGCCGGTG
>JAICRS010000244.1 GCA_025966335.1 Nocardioidaceae bacterium | reverse complement strand
GGTAGCGCTTGATGAAGTCGGCGCCGCCCTTCTCGTCGGTCGCGCGGGAGCCCTGCGGTGGGGCCTGTCCCGGCAGGTACTTGCCGGTCAGCACACCCTGGGCGATCGGCGAGAACACCACCTGGCCGATGCCGAGGTCCGCGCAGGTCGGCACCACCTCGGACTCGATGACCCGCCACAGCATGTTGTACTGCGGCTGGTTCGACACGAACGGGATCCGCAGCTCACGGGCCAGCTCGTGCCCGCGGCGGAGCTGCTCGGCGGTCCACTCCGAGACACCGATTTAGTGCGCCTTGCCGGCGTGCACCACGTCGGCGAACGCCTCCATCGTCTCCTCGAGCGGCGTCTCGTGGTCGTAGCGGTGCGCCTGGTACACGTCGACGTAGTCGGTGCCGAGCCGCTCCAGCGAGCCGTTGATCGACTCCATGATGTGCTTGCGGGACAGCCCGTGGTCGTTGTGCCTGCCCGGTCCGGTGGGGAAGTAGACCTTGGTGAAGATCTCCAGCCCTTCACGCCGCTCACCGGCGAGCGCCTTGCCCAGCACGGTCTCCGCGGCGGTGTTGGCGTAGACGTCGGCGGTGTCGAAGGTGGTGATCCCTTCCTCGAGCGCCTGCCGCACGCACGCCAGCGCGGCGTCCTCCTCGACCTGCGAGCCGTGGGTCAGCCAGTTGCCGTAGGCGATCTCCGAGATCTTCAGGCCGCTTGTTCCGAGATTGCGAGTTTCCATGCAGTCGACCCTACCGACCCCGGCCGAGCGAGTACGTCGCAGCAACGACCATGCCGTACGCCGCGTGCGGCAGCACGTCACTGGCCCAGTCCTGAGCGGTCCACGACGTGGGGTCGGTGACGCCGTACTTCACCATCGTCGCGTTCGACATCGCCATCGCGCCTCCGCCGACGAGGAGCACCGCGGCCGGTCCACGGGGCCGCAGGCGCAGCAGGTCGAGCACCCCGTAGGCCACGCCCACGCCGACGCCGGTCGCGATGCCGGACAGCGCACCGAGCCCGGTCAGCCGGTTCTCCCGCCGGTCGCCCTCACCCGGGATCTCGATCCCCGCCGTGCCGGCCATCTTCTCCACGGTGTCCTCGGGCGTGCGGCTGGCGGGGCGGCCACGGACCGCCATGTCGAGGTAGGTCGCGGCGTGCAGGGCGGTGGTGCCCGCGGCGCCGGCGGCGGCGCCCAGCAGCAGTCGTCGGAACATGTCGGCTCCTTGCGGACAGGTCGGCGGTTGGTCGGTGCGAGGACACCTCCGATCGTGGCATGCCGGGCCGACACCCCGGAAGACCGATGCAGAACACTTGTGCACAGAACACATGCACAACTATTGTGCATCTCGTGACCACACCCTCGCCACCGAAGAAGATCCGCATCGACGCCGCCGCCCTCCGGGTGCTCGCGCACCCCCTGCGTAGCCGGCTGCTCAGCGAGCTGCGCCGCGAAGGACCGGCCACGGCAACCGCGCTCGCGAAGGTGCTGGACACCAACACCGGCGCGACCAGCTACCACCTGCGGAAGCTGGCCGACGTCGGCCTGGTTGAGGAGACCGGTGCGGGCGCCGGTCGCGAGCGCTGGTGGCGGGCGGCGCACGACATGCACTCCTGGTCCGCCAGCGACTTCGCCGGTGACAGTGACTCGGAGGCCGCCGCCGAGTGGCTCGAGGGCGAGTACTTCCGGCAGTTCCAGCGCAACACCGAGCAGTGGGCAGCGGAGCGGTCGGAGTGGCCGCTGGAGTGGCGCGACGCGGCCGGTGCCTCGGACTACATGGTCGAGCTCACCCCCGAACAGCTGCGCGCCATGCACCGGGAGATCTTCGAGGTCGTCGAGCGGTACCGCGCCGCCGGCCCGGACGGCCCGGACGCCGCGCGGGTGCTGTTCTACCTGCACGCGTTCCCCGAGCCGCGGCGCTCGGGGTTCCCCGAGTCCCGGCGAACCGAGAGTAAGCGATGAGCGCGCCGCTGACCCGCGTGGAGGCACACCGCCGGTTCCTCGTGCTCACCGCGTTCCGGTGGTTGCCGGTCGGACTGCTGGTGCCGGTGTTCGTGCTGCTGCCGCTCGAGCGGGGGCTGAGCCTGAGCGAGATCGGCCTGGCCGCATCGCTGCAGGGACTGGTGGTGCTGGCCCTGGAGCTACCCACCGGGGGACTCGCCGACTCCCTGGGTCGCCGTCGGGTGCTCCTCGTGGCCGGCGTGGTCGGTCTGGTCTCGATCGCGCTGTTCCTCCGGGCGCAGGAGCCGGCCGCCTTCGCGGTCGCGTTCGCCCTGCAGGGCGCCTACCGCGCGCTGGACAGCGGTCCGCTCGAGGCGTGGTACGTCGACGCCAGCCTCGCCGCCGACCCGCACACGCCGATCGAGCGTGGGCTCAGCGCGTCCGGGGTGGTGCTCGGCGTGGCCATATCCGCCGGAGCACTGGCCAGCGGCGGACTGATCGCGCTCGGCGATCTCGGACCGCTCGACGCGCTCGAGCTGCCGGTCGTCGTCTCGCTGGTGATCCAGGTGGCCGGGTTGCTGGCCGTCGCGGCGCTGATGACCGAGGTCCGGGCGACGACGGGGCTCCGGGCAGGTCTGCGGGCGGCCGGCCAGGCGCCCCGGGCCATCGCCGACGGGGTCCGGCTGCTGCGCGGGTCGCGGGTGCTGATGGCGATCGTCGCGGTGGAGCTGTTCTGGGGCTTCGGGATGGCCGCGTTCGAGGGCCTGTTCCCGGTCCGGCTGAGCGAGATCGTCGGCGACGCGGACCTGGCGGCGGCCATCACCGGCCCGGCCAGCTCCGCGGGCTGGCTGGCCTCCGCCGCCGGCGCCGCCTGCATGCCCTGGCTGGGCAGGCGGATCGGCATCGCCCCGTCGGCGGCGCTGATGCGGGTGGTGCAGGGACTCGCGGTCGCCGGGATGGGCTTCTTCGCCGGTGTCGCCGGCGTGGTCGCCGCCTACCTCGCCTGCTACGCGATCCACGGTGCTTCCAACCCCGCGCACATGACCCTGCTGCACCGGCAGGTCGACGGGCCGAACCGGGCGACGCTGGTCTCGGTCAACTCGATGGCGGCCCAGCCGGCCGGTGCGCTGGGCGTGATCGTGCTGACCTCGATCGCCGAGGGGGTCTCGGTGACCTGGGCGATGTACGTCGCGGCCGTCGTACTAGCGCTGGCCGCACCCCTGTACCTGCCGGCCTGGCGCCAGGAGCGCGACCGGTCGACGAAGAGTGAGCTGGTCAGCCGGTAGAACGTCCGCTCATCTTGTCGCGGATCCGGTCGATCATGCCCATCGGTGCGCCGAGGACCTTGTTCATCGGCGGCTCGTCCGGCGCCGACGGGTGCGGCCGGGTGGGCGCGAGCTTCTTGGCCTTGGTGATCTTCTCGCCGAGGTCGTCCAGCTGCTCGGCACTCAGCCGCTGCTGCATCTGCGGGAAGAGCTTGGGTTCCTCCTCCTCGTCGATGTGGTGCAGCAGGCCCTGCTTGATCTGCCCGAAGACGGTCATGAACTCCGGGTCGTCCCCGTCCATGCCCTCCCAGCGCTTGAGCAGCTCCTCGGCTTCCGCGTGCTCCTTGATCTCCTCGTCGACCAGCTGGTCGCCGTCGGGCAGCACGTCGCGGGCCGCGGGGTAGACGTACATCTCCTCGGCCACCGAGTGCCGCGCGACCTCGGCGGTGAGCTCGTCGGCCGCGTCCCGCCGGCTCTTCGCGTCGGTGGCGGACTCGATCTTCCGGAAGTACTCCTTGATCTCCTCGTGGTCCTTGGTCAGCACGCTGACCATGTCCTTGGCCTCACTCATGAGGGCCTCTCTTCCGTTCGTGGCGTGTGTGTACGCCGTACCCGTCCGCCCGTCATGCATGAGCGGCAACAGCCAGCCGGGGCTGCATGACCTCCAGCTGCCGGCGGGTCCACCGTTCGAGGCTCGCGGCCTCCTCGACGCTCAGCCGGTCGCAGGCGAAGCCCCAGTGCACCGCGACCACGTCACCGGCCGCCACCGCGTCGACGAAAGCGGACCCGTCGACCCGGTAGCCGACACGTTCCTCCCGCTCCGTCCCCAGAGCGAGCACCCGCCCGTCGTACTCCAGGTGCCGGCACCGGACCACGAGCTGGTCCCCCTCGACGGCGACCACCGTGGCCCACCCGATCCGGCAGGAGTCGAGCACCTGCAGCGGCTCCGGGCGGCCGGTCGGAAGCAGTCGGGACCAGGGGTAGACCGCGAACACGTGGAAGGCGTGGGTCGGCGCGGCCTCGGCGAGCAGGTCGTCGGTGAGGTGTGCCCAGTACTGACCGGCCTGCGGCCTGATCTGCTCCAGCAGCGCGGCCCCGAACGCGGCCGGGTCGACCCGGTCGGTCAGCTCGTTGCCGGTCCAGTAGCCGCGGACCACCCGTTCGTCGAGCGGGTCGGCCACGCCGGTGAGGTCGGCGAGCACCTGCTGGTAGGGCCAGGCACCGGTGAACCGGCGGGCGAGCGCGGG
>JAICRS010000092.1 GCA_025966335.1 Nocardioidaceae bacterium | reverse complement strand
GTCGTCCTGGTCCGGTGTGAATCCGAGCACCGAGAGCGTCGTCCCGGAACGAGTGGTTCGTACCATTCTGGCAGCATAGTGCCAGTGGCCTCAAACGGCCATGCGGTCATATGGGAAGACTGCCATGGTTTCTACAGCGGAAGACCGCGGATCGACGGGGGATCCGGATCCTCACGGTCGTCCCGCTCAGGCGAGGCGCCGGAATCGCAGCAGGGGACGATTCCGGCGCTTCGCCCATTTGGGAGGGTCCGCGCTCAGCGGGCCAGGAGCGCGTCGTACGCCGCGGGGCTCGAGTCGCGCAGGACCTCCGAGCAGCGGGACGCCTCAGGCGCCTCCCCGATCCGGTCCGCCGCGACCGCCAGGGCAGCCAACGCGCGCAGGAAACCCCGGTTCGGCTCGTGCTCCCACGGCACCGGGCCGTGACCCTTCCAGCCGTTGCGGCGCAGCAGGTCCAGGCTGCGGTGGTAGCCGACCCGGGCGTAGGCGTACGCAGTCACGTCGTCGACGGATTCGTCGGCGAGCGCGGCCTCGGCCAGCGTGGCCCAGGCGGCCGGCGACTCCGGATGGGACCGGACCACGTCCGACGCGCTGACGCCGGAGGCCAGCTCGTCGACGGCCGGGTCCTCCGGCAGGTGGGTGGGCGGAGGTCCTGCCATCAGGTCGTTGAAGGTCATGGGCCCATTGTGCCGAGCCCGCGTCGGCCCGGACACCGGGGTCACGAGGGCCGACGCCGACCGCCGCGTCCCGGGCGCGATAGGCCTACGATTCGATGTGCCCTCCGCGAACCCCGTCGACGAGCCCGGCTTCCGACCGTGGCCCGCGCTGTGGGCGCTCTGCCTCGGCTTCTTCATGATCCTGGTGGACTCCACGATCGTCTCCGTCGCCACCCCGGCGATCATGACCGGCCTCGACGCCGGCGTGAACGAGGTGATCTGGGTGACCAGCGCCTACCTGCTCGCCTACGCGGTGCCGCTGCTGATCACCGGCCGGCTCGGCGACCGGGTCGGGCCGAAGAACCTGTACCTGGCCGGCCTGACCGTGTTCACGCTCGCATCGGTCTGGTGCGGGTTCACCGGCACCATCGAGCAGCTGATCGTGGCCCGGGTCTTCCAGGGGTTCGGCGCGTCGATGATGACCCCGCAGACGATGGCGGTGATCACCCGGATCTTCCCGGCCAACAACCGCGGCCAGGCGATGGGCCTGTGGGGCGCCACCGCCGGCGTGGCCACCCTGGTCGGGCCGATCCTCGGCGGGGTGCTGGTCGACGCCCTCGGCTGGGAGTGGATCTTCTTCATCAACGCCCCGGTGGGCGTGCTCGGCTTCGTCCTGGCCTGGCGGCTGGTGCCCGAACTCCCCCGGCACGAGCATCGCTTCGACCTGATCGGGGTGGCCCTCAGCGCGGTCGGGATGTTCTGCCTGGTGTTCGGGATCCAGGAGGGGCAGAGCTACGACTGGGGCACGATCGCCGGCCCGCTCTCGGTGTGGTCGCTGATCGCGACCGGCCTGGTGCTGTTCGCGGCCTTCGTGATCTGGCAGGCGCGCAACCGGAACGAGCCGCTGGTGCCGCTCAGCCTGTTCCGCGACCGGAACTTCTCGCTGGCCAACGTCGCGATCACCACGGTCGGGTTCGCGATCACCGCGATGGCGTTCCCGCTGATGCTCTACGCGCAGAGCGTCCGGGGGATGAGCCCGACCGAGGCGGCGCTGCTGCTGGTGCCGATGGCGGTGATCTCCGGCGGGCTGGCACCGTTCGTCGGGCGGCTCGTGGACCGGGTGCATCCGCGGTACGTCGCGGGGGTCGGTCTGCTCTGCTTCCCCATCTCCCTGGTCTGGCTGTCATGGGTGATGACGCCGTCCTCAGCGGTGTGGGAGCTGTTGCTTCCGATCGCCCTGCTCGGGGTGGCCAACGGGTTCATGTGGTCGCCGCTGAGCACGACCGCGAACCGGAACCTGCCGCTGCACCGGGCCGGTGCGGGCGCAGGTGTCTACAACACCACCCGGCAGGTCGGGGCGGTGCTGGGCAGCGCCGGGATCGCGGTGCTGATGGAGTCGCGGCTCGCCGCGGAGCTCCCCGCACTCAGCGGAACCTCTCCGGGCCGAGCCGGAGCGGGCGGCGTACTGCCCGCGTCGCTGCAGGACGGGTTCGCCGCCGCGATGGGACAGTCGCTGCTGCTGCCCGCCGCGGTGCTGGTGGTCGGTTGGGTCGCGGCACTGTGCTTCGCCCGTCCGCACCACCTGCGCCGGCCCTCCCCCGAGGACGCCGCCGTCAGCGTGTGAGGCGGAGTCGTCAGCCGGCGAGCGACGTGCCGCTGCTGCGCAGGTTCTCGCAGGCCTCCACGACCCGGGCGGCCATCCCGGCCTCGGCGGCCTTGCCCCAGGCCCGCGGGTCGTAGGTCTTCTTGTTGCCGACCTCGCCGTCGACCTTGAGCACGCCGTCGTAGTTCTGGAACATGTGCGCGGCGACCGGGCGGGTGAAGGCGTACTGGGTGTCGGTGTCGACGTTCATCTTCACCACGCCGTAGTCGACGGCCGCACCGATCTCCTCCGCGGTCGAGCCCGAGCCGCCGTGGAAGACCAGGTCGAACGGCTTCGAGCCCTCCCCGAGGCCGTGCTTCTCGCTGACCACCTGCTGGGCCATCTTCAGGATCTCCGGGCGCAGCTTCACGTTGCCCGGCTTGTAGACGCCGTGCACGTTGCCGAAGGTGAGCGCCGCCATGTAGCGACCCTTGTCACCCAGCCCGAGTGCCTCCACGGTCGCCAGCGCGTCCTCCGGAGTGGTGTAGAGCTGCTCGTTGATCTCGTTGGCGACCCCGTCCTCCTCGCCGCCGACCACGCCGATCTCGACCTCGAGGATGATCTTCGCGGCGGCGGCCTTCTCCAGCAGCTCGGCGGCGATCTCCAGGTTCTCCTCGATCGGCACCGCGGAACCGTCCCACATGTGCGACTGGAACAGCGGGTCCTGGCCGTTCTTGACCCGCTCGATGGAGACCTCGAGCAGCGGACGGACGAAGCCGTCGAGCTTGTCCTTGGGGCAGTGGTCGGTGTGCAGCGCGATGTTGACCGGGTAGTTCTTCGCGACCTCCACGGCGTAGGCGGCGAACGCCACCGAACCGGCGACCATGTTCTTGACGCTGGGGCCGGAGAGGTACTCCGCGCCGCCGGTCGAGATCTGGATGATGCCGTCGCTGCCGGCATCGGCGAAGCCCTTCAGGGCCGCGTTGAGAGTCTGCGAGGACGACACGTTGATGGCGGGATAGGCGAACGCCTTCCGCTTCGCCTGGTCGAGCATCTCGGCGTAGACCTCAGGGGTGGCGATAGGCATCTGCGGGTCTCCTCGTCGTCAAAAGCGGCTGCGCACTGTGCTGGCACCACCCTAGTCGTCGAGCCCGGACTCGTCCCGCCCCGGTGACCGGTGAACTGCTAGCCCCGCCACGAGTGGTCGGCCGACAGGTCGGCGTGCTGCCGCACCCAGGTGTGCATCGCGATCGCCGCTGCCGCCGAGGCGTTGATCGAGCGGGTGGAACCGAACTGGGCGATCGAGAACGTCCCGTCGCAGGCCGCCCTGGCGTCGTCGGAGAGCCCGGGGCCCTCCTGGCCGAACAGCAGCGCGCACCGGCGGGGCAGCTCGATCGACTCGATCGGCTGCGACCCGGGCAGGTTGTCGATGCCGAGCAGGGTGACCCCGGCCTCGTGCAGGTAGCCGGCGAGGTCGGCCGCGCTCTCATGGTGCCGCACGTGCTGGTAGCGGTCGGTGACCATCGCACCGCGCCGGTTCCACCGCTTCCGGCCGACGATGTGCACCTCCTTGGCGAGGAACGCGTTGGCGGTCCGCACGATCGTGCCGATGTTGAAGTCGTGCTGCCAGTTCTCGATGCCCACGTGGAAGTCGTGCCGTCGCGTGTCGAGGTCGGCGATGATCGCGGCCATCGTCCAGTACCGGTAGCGGTCCACGACGTTGCGCCGGTCTCCCTCGGCGAGCAGGCGCTCGTCGTACTGCTCACCCTCGGGCCACGCACCCTCCCAGGGGCCGACGCCGACCTCGGCCGGGCCGTGCGGCATCGGGTCGTACGGCGCGCGGCGGTCCGGTTCGTCCCCGTCGGGACGTTCGGCTGTGGGGTGGTCGGAGACGGCGTCGGCGGGCACGCGTAGATGCTAGGTCAGGTGGCATTGCGGGCCGGGGTCGCCGGTTAGGGTTCTCCGTGTGAATGAACTCGCGCCGATGCTGCTGGGCATCGACTGGATGGACCCGGCCTACCTGTTGGAACGCTTCGGTGACTACGCCCTGTGGGGTGCGGTGTTCATCGTGTTCGCCGAGTGCGGCCTCCTGGTCGGGTTCTTCCTGCCCGGCGACTCGCTGCTGTTCACGGTCGGCCTGCTGATCGCCCGGGGCGACATCTCCTACCCGTTGTGGCTGGCGTGTGTGGTCCTGACGATCTCCTCGGTGGTCGGGAACGCGTGCGGCTACGCGATCGGCGCGAAGGCCGGGCCGGCGATCTTCCAGCGCCAGGACTCCCGGATCTTCAAGCAGGAGTACGTCGACAAGACCCACGAGTTCTTCGAGAAGTACGGCAACCGCGCGATCGTGCTGGCCCGCTTCGTGCCGATCGTGCGCACCTTCATCACCGTGATGGCGGGTGTCGGCCAGATGGGGTTCCGCCGGTTCATGGTCTACTCCACGATCGGCGGTGTCCTCTGGGCCACCGGGGTGACGATCCTCGGCTACTACCTCGGGCAGATCGACTTCGTGCACGAGAACATCGAGGCGATGCTGCTGCTGATCGTGCTCATCTCCGTGGTGCCGATCGGGATCGAGTACCTCCGCGCCCGGGCCGCGAACAAGATCCACCACCTGCGCGACTGAGGCTCAGAACGCGGTGATGTCGCCGGGTGCGCGTTCCTTGCGTGCCAGCGCACGTACGACAGGCGCCTGCCCGTGCTTGGTCACGGTCCGCGCCGCCTCCAGGAACGCCTCGGCGTGCGGGCCGGTCATCCGAGGCCCAGCTCCTCGAGCCCGAACGCGTAGCGGTAGTCGCAGCCCTCGGCCTCCACCCGCTCCCTTGCACCGGTGGCGCGGTCCACGATCACGGCGACCCCGACGACGTCGGCGCCGGCCTCGCGAAGGGCCTCCACCGCGGTCAGCACCGACCCCCCGGTCGTGGAGGTGTCCTCGACCGCGAGCACCCGGCGGCCGGCCACGTCGGGTCCCTCGATCCGTCGCTGCAGGCCATGGGTCTTCTCCGCCTTGCGGACCACGAACGCGTCCAGCTCACGGCCCTGGGCCGCCGCTGCGTGCAACATGGCGACGGCGACCGGATCCGCCCCGAGGGTCAGTCCGCCCACTGCGTCGTACTCCCACCCCTCGGTGAGCTCGAGCATCGCCCGGCCGATCAACGGCGCGGCCTGGGCATCGAGGGTGACCCGGCGCAGGTCGACGTAGTAGTCGGCCTCGTTGCCCGACGACAGCGTGATCTTGCCGTGCACGACGGCCTTGGTCCGGATCTGGTCCAGGAGTGCGTCGCGGTCGCTCATGGCCGGGACTCTACTGAGGCTGTTTGACCTCGGTGTCCACGAGGTGGCCGAAGGCGATCATCCGGTCGTCGGTGTGGAACAGCTCCGCGCAGGTGGTCAGCGTGATCAGCCTCTGACCGCGTTCCTGCGACGGTGGCTGCACCCCGCCGGTCGGGTTGGTCGGCACCGGGTCGATCACCCAGATGTCCTCGAAGGTGACCACCAGCTCGTTCGGGTTCGTGTCGAGCTCGTAGGTGTAGACGGCGTCGCGGGTCTCCACCACGATCTCGTCGCCGGGCCGCAGCTTCGGCATGTCGCGCAGCGGCTCCCCGTGGGTGATCCGGTGCGCAGCGAGCGCGTAGTTGCCCCGCTCGCCCGGGTCGGCGGTGTCGGGGAAGTGACCGTAGCCGGTCGAGAGCTCGTCGTCGCCGATGCCCTCGAGCACCGGGATCACGTAGTCGTCACCGAACCGCGGGATCCGGATCAGCGCCGACGCGTCACCGAGCTTGACGTCGTCCCGCGGCGGTGCCGCGTCGGGCTCCTCCTGCACCGGAGCCGGTCCGCCTGCGGTCCACTGCTCCTGGAGGTCGGCGACGACACGCTCCTGGGCCTGCTTCGCCACGAAGTTGGTGCCGTAGAACTGCCAGCCGACGTATCCGAGCAGGCCGACGCCGGCCAGGACCAGTGCTACGCCGACGTAGAACGCGACGCCGCGTGCCGGTCGGCTCGCCTGCGTCGCCGGGTCCATGGTCTCTACAGTCATCGCCCTCATTGTCGCCTACTACAGTCGCGGTATGGCAGCGAACCAAGCAGACAGCCGGATGGCGAAGCGATTGCAGGGGATCCCGGCGACCATCTTCTCGGAGATGTCCGCGCTCGCCGTACGGACCGGGGCGCTGAACCTGGGGCAGGGCTTCCCCGACCAGGACGGCCCGGACTCCGTGGTCGAGGCGGCGGTGGCCGCTCTGCGCGGTGGTCGCAACCAGTACCCGCCCGGCCCCGGCGTCCCCGAGCTGCGCCAGGCGGTCGCGGCGCACCAGGCCCGGCACTACGGGATCGAGCTCGACCCGATGTCGGAGGTGCTGGTAACCACGGGTGCGACCGAGGCGATCGCCGCCGCCATCCTGGCGCTGAACGACCCGGGCGACGAGATCATCGTGCTCGAGCCGTTCTACGACAGCTACGTGGCCTGCATCCAGATGGCCGGTGGGATCCGGCGACCCGTGACGCTGCGCGCACCCGACTTCCGCCTGGACACGGCGGCGCTGCGCGCTGCGGTGACCGAGCGCACCAAGGCCGTGCTGGTCAACACCCCGCACAACCCGACCGGCACCGTGCTGAGCCGCGAGGAGCTGGAGGCGATCGCAACGGTCGCTGTCGAGCACGACCTGATCGCGATCACCGACGAGGTCTACGAGCACCTGGTGTTCGACGGCCGCGAGCACATCCCGCTGTGCACGTTGCCGGGGATGTGGGACCGGACCGTGTCGATCTCGAGCGCCGGGAAGACCTTCTCGTTCACCGGCTGGAAGATCGGCTGGGCCACCGGACCGGCCGGCCTCGTCCGGGCGGTCGAGTCCGCCAAGCAGTGGCTGACGTTCAGCTCCGGTGCCCCGCTGCAGCCTGCCGTCGCGCATGCGCTGAACGAGGAGGCCGGCTACTACGGTGAACTGAGGCGGGAGCTCGAGGAGAAGCGCGACCTGCTCTGCGCCGGCCTGACCAAGCTCGACATGGACGTCTACGTGCCCGAGGGCACCTACTTCGTGACCTCGGACGTCAGCCGTTACGGCTACCGGGACGGCCTCGAGTTCTGCCTTGCGCTGCCCGAGCGGGCCGGCGTGGTGGCGATCCCGTCGCAGTTCTTCTACGACGACGCCGAGGAGGGCCGGCACAAGATCCGCTGGGCGTTCTGCAAGGAGACCGAGATCCTCGAGGAGGGGATCCGCCGGCTCGCCGCGGCCGACCTGCACGCCTGACCCGGGCGCGGCGGCCGATTCAAGGCCGGGGCGCGGACCACGACGTCAGCGCACGCCACCCAGTCCGAGTCATAGGAGCTTTTCCGGCACCCAGAGCCTGAAATGCTCCTACGTTCGTCGTGCCGGTGGCGCCACGGGGAGAAGTCAGTCGCCAAGCGCTGAATCGGTCACCTCATGCCGCGGCCGGCTCAGTGGGCGACCGCCTCACTACCGTTCCCGCGCACGTGAACCGGAACGGTTCCGACGGCTCAGTCAACTGGCCGGGTCCGCGGGCACGACCTCGGCCTCGCCGGTCACCAGACGTTCTTGGGTGGCTCCTGCTTGTCACCGGACTCGGGCTGTCCCTCGGGGCGTTGCTGCTGGTCCGGGCGCGAGGGGTCGCCGTACGACGGCCCCTGCTGCTGGCTGTGCTCGTCAGGCTGACCGTAGGGCGGCTGGCTCGACTGGCCGTAAGGCTGCTGGCTCGACTGGCCGTAAGGCTGCTGGCCCGACTGGCCGTACGGCTGCTGGCCGTACTGCTGGGGGGGGTACTGCTGCGGGTACGACGGGTAGCCGCCCGTCCTGCGGGAGAACCACTGGTTCGCACCGCCGGTGAACAGCAGCACGATCGTCGCGCCGGCCCCGATCATGTTGAGCAGGCTGAACGGCAGCGCCGCCAGGCTGAACACGAGCGTGGTGGCCGCGGAGATGACCAGCGTGATCCGCGCCCAGTTCTGCCGCCGGTAGGCGAGGAAGGCGAGCACCATCGCGGCCAGGCACCAGAACAGGAGCACCGCACTGGTCACCCAGAGCAGCGCGATGATGTCGTCGGGTGCGACGTCGAGCTGCTGGAACTGGGGCTCGGCCTGCATCCCGTCGAGCAGCTCGTCCTGCGCGACCAGCAGGGCGAGCACCACAAACCCGAAGGCGACGAGGGTGAGCCCCGACAGGATCCAGGTCACCCACGCCGCGGCGGTGACGGTGGCCGGTCGCTTCTCCCTGTCGTTCGACGATGCGTAGGGCGAGGGGCCGCCGTACTGCTGGTGTTGCTGATAGCCGTACGTCGGCGGCGGCCAGGACTGCCCGTACGACGGCTGGCGCTGGTCCTGCCCGTACGACGGCGGCTGCTGCGGGCCGGACTGTGCGCCCGGCGGCGACTGTCCCTGCTCGGGCTGCTGCTGTGCGGACGGGGCCGGCGAACCGAACCCGTGCGTGGGCGGCGGGACCGGCCGCTCGGACGACGAGTCAGGCATCCTCGGCCACTCCGGAGCCCGGTCCGGGTCCGCGGACGGGTCGCGGTGGGGTGGGTTCTCCGACGGCAAGAAGGCGCTCTTCCTCTCCTGCTGGGCGGACGTGCCCGCCCGTCCGGCGAACCAGTCGCGTGCCGGACGGGTCCACAGCATCATCGCGGTGGCGCCGACGATGATGGCCAACGGGCTTCCGGTGACCGGGGCGGTGAGCATGATCACCGCTGCGGCCACGGTGAACCCGATCCGGGCGCCCTTGTTGCGCTGGAGCACGTAGAACGCGAGCACGGTGGCGGCCGCTGCGGCAGCACCGGCGAACATGGTCATCCCGCGCAGGATCTGCAGCACCTCGCCGGTGTCGAGCCCGAGCCCGTTGCCGGGATAGGTCGCCAGGAACTCCTCGATGGCCTCGCGCATCTCGATGGACCGGATCTGCGACATCGAGTCGAAGATCGTGACCACGAGCAGGGCGGAGCCGATAACGGCGACCCACCCGGCCATGGTGACCTGGTTCGGGCGGGCCGGCGCCTTGGACTCACTCATACCGACATTGCATCATGCGAACCAAGGCGGTGGCATATCAACGCCGCCGGTCACGCCGCTTCCGGCAGCCTCGGCGTGAGCGTGAGCCCCTCACCGGACTCGGCCACGTCGACCGTCACCTCGCCGCCGTCGAGCACCTGGCCGGAGAGCAGCATCCGGGCGAGCGGGTCGCCGATCGCGCTCTGCACCAGGCGGCGCAGCGGGCGGGCGCCGTAGGCCGGGTCGTAACCGGTCCGGCTGAGCCAGTCGTGCGCGGCCTCGGTCACGGTGACCGAGATCCGGCGGACCGCCAGCCGACGGTCGAGCTCGGCGATCTGAAGGTCGACGATGTGCGAGAGCTCGTCCTGGCTGAGCGCGTCGAACATCACGATCTCGTCGAGCCGGTTCAGGAACTCCGGCTTGAACGCCTGCCGGACCACCGCCATCACCGAGTCGCGCTTCTTCTCGTCGTCGATGGTCGGGTCGACCAGGTAGGTCGAGCCGAGGTTCGAGGTGAGGATCAGCAGCGTGTTCCGGAAGTCGACCGTGCGGCCCTGGCCGTCGGTGAGCCGGCCGTCGTCGAGCACCTGGAGCAGGATGTCGAAGACCTCGGGGTGGGCCTTCTCCACCTCGTCGAGGAGGACCACGGAGTACGGCCGGCGGCGTACCGCCTCGGTCAGCTGGCCACCCTCGTCGTACCCGACGTAACCGGGAGGCGCACCCACGAGTCGGGAGACCGAGTGCTTTTCGCTGTACTCACTCATGTCGATCCGGACGATCGCCCGCTCGTCGTCGAACAGGAAGTCCGCCAGCGACTTGGCCAGCTCGGTCTTGCCCACGCCGGTGGGGCCGAGGAAGAGGAACGACCCGGTGGGCCGGTCGGGGTCCGCGATGCCGGCGCGCGAGCGACGTACCGCGTCGGAGACCGCCGCGACCGCCGACTTCTGGCCGATCAGGCGCTCACCGATCACCTCTTCCATCCGGAGCAGCTTGGCGGTCTCGCCCTCGAGCAGCCGCCCGGTCGGGATGCCGGTCCAGGCCTCGACCACGTCGGCGATCTCCTCGGGGCCGACCTCCTCGCGGACCATCTTCTCCGAGGACGCCTCGGCCTCGGTGGCTTCGGCAAGCTCCTTCTCGAGGGCCGGGATCTTGCCGTACTGGATCTCGCTGGCGCGGGCCAGTGCGTCACCGCCGCCTTCTCGAATGAGCTTGTCGGACTCGGTGCGCAGCGCGTCGATCTGCTCGCGGAGCTCGCCGATCCGGTCCAGCGAGTGCTTCTCGCGGTCCCAGCGGGCGTTCAGGCCACGCAGCTTCTCCTCGCGGTCGGCCATCTCGCTGCGCAGCTTCTCCAGCCGGTCCTTGGAGGCCTCGTCGGTCTCCCGCTGGAGGGCCATCTCCTCCATCCGCATCCGGTCGACCGAACGGCGCAGCTCGTCGATCTCGACCGGGCTGGACTCGATCTCCATCCGCAGCCGGGAGGCGGCCTCGTCGATCAGGTCGATCGCCTTGTCCGGGAGCTGGCGGCCGGTGATGTACCGGTCCGAGAGCATCGCGGCGGCGACCAGGGCGGCGTCGGAGATCGTGACCCGGTGGTGCGCTTCGTACTTCTCCTGCAGGCCCCGCAGGATCGCCACGGTGTCCTCCACCGACGGCTCGCCGACGAACACCTGCTGGAACCGTCGCTCGAGCGCCGGGTCCTTCTCGATCCGCAGGCGCGACGCGGACTCGTCGATCAGGTCGATCGCCTTGTCCGGGAGGAACCGGCCCGTCACGTACCGGTCCGACAGCATCGCGGCCGCCACGAGCGCCGGGTCCTGGATCCGGACCCCGTGG
>JAICRS010000225.1 GCA_025966335.1 Nocardioidaceae bacterium | reverse complement strand
GCGGCCCGGACCTTTCTAGGGGAGATCCGTGAGGGTCATCGGTTGCGGTTGCGCGGGCGGTCCCCTCCTCTCGGCGCGCGGGTCGGGGTCACCGGGCCCGACATCGCTGAGTAGGCGCTGAGGCCGCTCGCGTTGCGGGCGCGGACCTGGAACCGGTACGCCTTGCCCTCGTTCAGGCCGGTGACCACCAGACTCGTAGCGGTACCCGCTGCGTTGCGCAGACCTCCAACCTGACGGCCGCGGTTGTCGACGACTCGCACCTGGTACTGAGTGATCGCGCTGCCACCGTTGTTCGCGGGAGCGGTCCAGTTCACGGTCGCCTGCTTCGGCCCGGCGACTGCCGTCCCGATGGTCGGCGCACCCGGAGGTGTCGCAGCGCCGGCCGGCGTTACGGTGTTCGACTGCTCGGAGACAGCTCCGTCGCCCGTCGCGTTGGTCGCCAGCACCGTGAACGCGTACTGCGTCCCGTCGTTCAGCAGACCGGTGACGTCTCCCGACGTACCTGTCCCTGTGACGACGACTGGCGAGCCGACTGCAGCACCGCTGGTCGGGTTGACCGCCTGGATCTTGTAGCCGGTGATCGGACTGCCACCGTCGTCCACGGGCGCCGTCCAGGTCACCGTTGCTCCACCCGCGCGAGCGGTGGCGTTGACGCTGGTCGGAGCTCCCGGTGCGACCGTGGGCACCTCCACCACGTTGGAGATCACCCTCTCGAGCCTGCCCGCGCCGTCGGTGTAGGACACCACCACGCGAACCAGGGAGCCACGGAGGTCAGCGTCGACCGTAAGCGTCGACTCCGTCGCAGCCTCGACAGGACCGAAGGCACCACCTTCGTGGCTCTCCTCCCACTGGAAGCTGAACACCAGCGGGACGGGCCCGTCGGCATCCGTGATCGCTGCCGTGTCCACACTGAGCAGGTTCTCTGCCAGAGTGACAACCGCCCCGCCGGCCGTGTTGCTGACCAGCGTGTTGATGGCGACCGGCGCCGCGGTCCCGAACTGGACCTGCTCGATGTTGCGGAGCGTGTCCACGCCGTCCACACCTGTTCCGTCGCCGTGCGAGACGGTGTAGGCACCGTCGACACCCTGGGTCACGGTGTACTCATCGACCGCGCCGGAGAACACTGCGATGTCCACCGGAGTCGTCGTGCCCTCGACCGGATCTGCGATGAAGCGGTCGATCTCGATGGTGCCGGGGTTGAGGTCTCCGGCGAACACCGCGTTCTGCAGGTCACGGACGCTCTCGTAGCTCTCGCGAGTCCCGTCGTTGTTGACATCTGCGGTGAGCTGGACGTTGAGCCACTTGTCACCGTCGAGGATGTCGTTGCCACCACGGCCCTCGATGGTGTCGCTTCCGGCACCGCCGAGGATGATGTTGCCGGCGTTGAACCGAACGTCGCTGGCTGCGTCGTCGGCCGGGACCAGTGCGTCCAGACCCCGGACCCGAGCCGCACCCTCGTCGGTGAGGTTGTGGTTCTGGTCGGGGCGAGCAACGTCGGCACCGGTGAGCTCGGCCGCGGTGCGGTTGTCTCCACGGAGCACGTCGTCCTTGTCCCAACCGGACAGCGCCTCGACCAGGTCGAACCGGTCGCGAAGGTCGTTGAGGCTCGGCGGCAGCAGCCCGGTGATCTCCATGTCGGAGTTCGCCGCGCTCGGGTCACCCTTGTGGGTCACCCAGTCGAAGCCGAGCATGCCCTCGGACCTCTGGATGCCGGGACCGGCGAGCATGATGTCGTCGCCACCCTCGGCGTCGTAGTCCTGCTCACCACCGTTGCCGTCGATGACGTCGTGGCCACCGTTCGGGTCGTCCTGGAAGGCCTGGCCGCTGTCACCCTGGAGCAGGTTGAACGGTCCGAAGCCACCCTCGATCCAGTCGTTGCCCTCGTCACCGAAGACGGTGTCGAGGTCGTCACCGGCGAAGACGAAGTCATCTCCACCGCCGGCGAATGTCTCCGTGACGTCGTTGCCGCCGATGATGAAGTCCTTGCCGAGACCACCCTGGTTCAGGTCGCCGCCGAAGCCCTGGCCGGAGGACATGGCATCGTTGCCAGGTCCGCCCTTGAGGACGTCGTCGCCGTTGAGGTCGTTCATGATGTCGTCACCCTCGCCACCGACGAGGTTGTCAGCACCGTCACCACCCTGCATCCAGTCGTTGCCTGCGTTACCGCGGACGGTGTCATCGCCCTCGCTGGACTGGATCCGGTCACCCGGAACCGCCGCGGTGGGTGCCTCGTCACGGCCGTTGAACACCACGTGCTCAGGGCCGCTGAACCGGATGGTCGGGCCGTCCGCGCCCGGAATCCAGGTCAGGTCCGGCTGAACCGACTCGTCGTTGTCGAGCGTCATCGGGTCGTCCACGATCGGGCCACCCGGGGCGCCCATGTTCGGCAGGTTGAAGACCAGGTCCGGCCGGGAGAAGATGTCGGCCGGCAGGCCCTCGACGTCGGTGTTGCGCATGACCAGCTCGGCGAAGGAGTTGCCTTCGAGCTGGACCAGCAGGTTAAGGCCCTGGGTGCGGGCCAGGTAGTAGAACCGGTCACCGAACTGCAGGTCCTCGAGCTGCTTCTCGAACACGTAGTTGAACGTGGCGCCGAGCAAGCCTCCGCCGACCATCTGCTTCTCGGCCAGGCCGCCGACCCACAGGTCGATCAGGTTCACGCCAGTCTCCGCGGTCTCCCACGCACCGGTCGAGAACATGAACTCGCTGGCGGCTGCGTTCTTCGCAGCCGTGGCGTCGGCAGCTGCCTGCTGGGCGGCCGCGATCTCCTCTTCCGTTGCACCCTCGGCCGGCTCTGGAGCCAGAACTGGCGTGGGGTTGACGAGCTCATTCGCAGCGGCTCGCTTAGCGGCGACCGTCGTGGCGCTCGTGATCGAATCGTGCTGACCGTAGGCCGCCACGAAGTTGACCAGGGACTCCCGGTGCTTGAGGTTGAAGCCAAAGTCCGCCCAGCTCGTGTACGGCGCGACCTGGGTGTTGTTCGACTCCTCGTAGAACCGCTTGCGCACGACATTCAGCGGGGGAACTCCCGTGTCACGCGCGCGGGCGATGTTGATCGCGGGCAGGTCCAGAGGCAGGCCGAGCAGGTTGTTGCGCAGCGCCTCCGTGACGAACTCGTCGATCTCGTTGCCCACCTGACGGCTCATGCCGCGGAAGATCTCACCAGCGGCCACGTCGGCGCTCAGGCCACCCTCCTGGAAGGCGGGTGGGTTCAGGAACGCGTCGAGCAAATCGATATCCCTTGCTCCACCAGCGGCTGTCTGGCGTGCCACCACCTCGGTGAGCATCGAGTGCCCGAACCGGTAGACAGCGTGGGCGAACTCGCCGGCGATGGCCGCGTTGGTGACGGTCTCGTAGCCGGTGCCACCTTCACCGAAGGCGTTGATCATCGGCTGCACCTTGCGCGCGAACTCCTCGAACACCAGGTGCTGGTACTCCATCTCGGTCACGAACCGTGCTGCCTGGAACAGCCGCTCGCCGTAGCCCCAGCCGCTCGTCGTGTTCGGTGCCTTCCACGTGTCGGCATATGCCTGGCCCTGAGCGGTGATCAGGGCGTCGATGTCGTCGGCAAGCCGGTTGTGCTCGGAGTGGAAGACATGGTGGATCGCGGTCAGACCGATGTTCTCGTTGACCCGACCGTCACCGGCGATGAAGTGCGCGTTGAGCATCTCGTCGTCGTAGGTGGCACTCGGCGGACCAGGCGGGTTGATGACAGTGTCCGGATCCGGGTTGAGCACCGGTGGTGTGGCTGGGTCGCCGTCCGTGTCGGCCGTCTTCGGCACCGCGGTGTGTGCGATGTCGTCGAGGAACGCGTGACCGGTGCGGTGCGCGCCGGCACCGAGCGGCGAGACCGGCGCGGCAAGGTTGCCCTCGACCGGGTCTCCGTCGGTGACCAGCTGGGGCAGACCCCTGGCCGGACCGGGGATGAAGTGGCCGTACGGGTCGGTCAGCAGCTCGGGGACGTTGAGCACATCAGCATCGCTGAGCTCGATGCCGAGCGTAGTGCGGGCCTGCTCCTTGACCTGCGCCCAGGTCGCCATGCCCTCGTCACCCTCGACCGCCGGGTCACCGGGGTCTTCGATGAGCTTGCCGGTGGGCAGGAGTGCGTTGGAGACGTCGAACGCGTACTCGCGCAGGAAGACCTGGTGGGACGGGTGCGAGGTGTAGGTCTGGTTCTGGTCAACGAACGGTGTCGTGAGGTTGACCGGCTGGCTGGCCGGGTCGGCCACTGCTCGAGGCAGGATCATCGGCGTGCCGGCCGGGACCGTGTCCGTGCCGCCCTCGACGCCGTCCGGGCCGTGGGTGACCAGCGGGTCGTCGTCCTGAAGCGGGATCACGATCGGCGGGCCGGGCTTGGCGACCAGGTCAAGGCCGTGGTCGAAGAACTGCCCGAACAGCGTGAACACCGAGTTGAACGGCGCAGAGAGGCCCACGTCGGGCGCCACGTTGCCGATCGGCAGCGTCTCATCCCGAGGTGGTAGCGGAATCGGCTCACCGGCTGCGTCCGTCGTCGGGGTTCCGGACGCGGCAACGGCAGCGGGGTTGGTCGACGTCTGATCGACGATCAGGTTGCTGATCACACGGGGCGATGCGTCGGTGACCGGCGCACCCGCGGTCGAGTAGTCGGGACGGAACTGCCGTGGCACCTTGTGCGGGAACGGTTGGTCCGCTGCACCGAAGTACGACTGATTGGGCAACAGGTTGTTACAGGTACCGCCGACGGTACGAAGACCCCACGGCAGCACTTCACCATTGGTGCCGTTGTTCGGAATCTGGTTCTCACCGGTCCCGAGCATGGTCGCGCACGCGGGGTCGTCGGACGTGGCCAGGGGCGCGTGCCGCTCGGCGATCTTGATCTGCTTGAGGATGAAGTCGAGGTCGGACTTCTCGAGGTGGAACCCCGCCCCGACCGGCGCTGCATTCGCGCTCTGAGGGGCAAGAAGCAGGGTCGCCGGAGCCAG
>JAICRS010000183.1 GCA_025966335.1 Nocardioidaceae bacterium | reverse complement strand
TGATGCTGTAGCCGCTGACCGGCTCGGCACCGGCCTGTGCAGCGACGGGCTCCCACTTCACCGACAGCGACGTCTTGTCGGCGGAGCGGACGACCTGTGCGGTGCCGGGGGTCGGTGCACCCTGGTCCCCAGGACCGGCCGGGCAGCCGCCCATGCCGGGACCGCCGGCTTCGCCGTACTCCGCGATGGTGAGCCCCTGACGGTTCGCGTCCGCGTCCTCGACCTGCCAGGCCATCGACCGCTCGCCGAGGTCGGCGGACGCGGCGATCGCCGCGGTTGCCGGGTCGACGAAGGTGTAGGTGGCCAGGAACGTGCTCTCGGTCGGGAAGTCCAGGGTGGACGTGTAGGCGGCCTCTGCGGTGATCTCACCGGGGACGGCACGAAGGTCACGACGCCCGACGTCGGTGTCCTTCAGGTCGGGGTTGATGATCCGCTGCTCCATCTGCGCCTTGTTGACGCTCGGAGCGACGTAACCGTCGACCGTGATCACGTTCCCGTTGAGCGTCATGTCCTTGGTGACATAGGTGTCCGCCACGGTGGTCTCGTCCTTCAGGCCATCGGGCAGGGTCAGCGAGACCACATCTCCGGGCCGGATGTCCGGGGTCACCTGGTGACTGGTTCCGGCGCCCCAGCAGACACCACCGGGGTGGTTGACCTCGAAGGCGACGTCGGTGCCCGAGATGACTGCCTTCGCCGATCCGATCACCGTGCTTCCTCGCGTGACCTCGAGCAGCGCGGTCTGCCCCGCGTAGAACGGGTCCATGTAGCCCTCGACGGAGACGAAGTCCCGGTCGGGGAAGACAACGATGTTGTCCGGGAACTTGGGTACTGCTGCTGACGCTGCACCGGCGTAGACGACGACCCCCGTGGCCGTAAGGCTCGTGATCGCCACCGCCGAGAGCACCGTCCGAGACGACGTGCGAAGCCGCCTCCGGGTGCGTCCGATCTTGCTGGCCATGAGAACTCCCTGTGAGGTTTGCTGCGGTCTGCGGAGGAGGCCACTGGTTGGACCTGTCCGCAGCAGCAAGGTGTCTTACGAACCTTGGCGCAACCTTGGGGCTCGAAAATGTGCCCGGACAGACTGACGCCCTCCACCAGATCTCCTGGTGGAGGGCGTCGGGTCTTCGAGAGCCTGCCCTAGTCGATGACGCTGACGAACGCGTCGTAGTCCTCGTCGATCAACGACGACTGGAACGGTCGCACGGTCGGGAAGTCCGGGGACAGGGTACGCCCGACGAGATGCGCGGCTCCGGTCCGATCGGCGCTGATGCCCGTGGCACGGTCTGCGTCCTCGCCGCCGATGAACGTGCTCCACAAGGCGGTTCCACTGCGTCGCAGCTTGGTGGCAAAGCCGTCGATGTAGCCACCGAAGTCCGGCTGGGCCGCGTTCGCCGTCGTGGGGAAGTCCGTGGAGTCGGTTCGCCCGCCGACCACCGCGAGACCCTTGCTCGTAACATCGATGCTGAACCCCCGGTCCTCTGCGCGACCGCCGAGGTAGGTGCTGTAGAGCAGGGCCTGGCCGCTCCGGCTCAGCTTGGTGACGAACCCGTCGTCGCACAGCTCCTCGGGCTGGTCGCTGGTGCATGCCGCGTTGTCGAGCTGCGACTGCATCGCGTTGGCGGTCGGGAAGTCGGTCGACGCGGTGCTCCCTGTGATGTGAGCACGCCGCTTCCCGTCCAGCGCGACACCGAACGCGTCATCCTGATCCCGACCGCCGAGGTACGTGCTGTAGACAGCACTGCTGCCGCGGGCGTTGAGCTTGGTCACGAACGCCTGCCGGCACGGTTCGCCCGGTGGCGGACCGCAGTTCTCACCACGCGTGGTGCTCTCGAAAGCCCGCACCGTCGGGAAGTCGGGTGACCCGGTGCTACCGACCACGTACGCGTTGCCGGCGGGGTCGAGCGCGAGATCGCGGGCGACGTCGGTGCCCTCACCGCCGAGGTAGGTGCTGTAGACGATCTGGTCGCCGCCTGGCGCGAACTTCGTGACGAATGCGTCGTACGGGCAGGGCAGCTCCGTGCAGTCGCTCTGGAACTTCCGCTGGAACGGCCTGCGCACGGGCAGGTCGTCGGAGTCGGTGAGGCCGGCGATGTAGACACTGCCGTCGCTCCCGACCTCGATGCCGAACGGTTCCTCGTTCTTGGTTCCCCCGAAGTACGTCGACCAGAGCACCCGGCCCGACTGGCTCAGCTTCGCGACGAATGCGTCATGACAGGGTTCTCCGGTGCACGAGCGTCCCTTCAGCTCGCCCTGCAGCGCTTTGACGACCGGGAAGTCGGGCGATCCCGTGCGGCCGGCCACATAGACGTTGCCGTCGCCGTCGACGGTGATCGCCTTCGCCGTGTCCATGTCCACACCACCGAGCTGGGTGCTCCACAGGATCCTGCTGCTGTCCGTGTCGACCTTGGTGACGAACGCGTCGACGATCTCGGCGTGGTCACGGGACCCGGGGCCGACGACCGGGAAGTCCTCGGAAAGGGTGAAGCCGGTGACATGGGTGTTGCCACGACTGTCGGTGACGACATCTGTCGCCTCGTCCCACTCCTGCCCACCGAGGTAGGAGCTGAACTCCAGATCCCCGGCCGGTGCCGCGTCGGCCACCGAGACGGACAGGAAGGCCGGCAGGGTCCCGGCGGCGAGCACGAGCCCCGCTACCCGCAGGCGCGAGCGTGATGAGCCATCTAGAGACTGAGTCTTCATCGGTCCTCCTGTGGTTGCGGCTAGAGCACCCGGACGCCCCAGCGCTCCACGCCGTTCTGAGCCATGCCTTGGACGTTCCAGATCGCCCGCAGCGGCTGGATGTTCCCGGTGACGTCGGTGGCCCGGCACGACAGGATGCGGGCTCCCGGCCTGGCCTGCCAGTTGAACCGCCACGGGGTCCAGGCGTGTGGGGACACCGGCTCCTCGAGCACCGCCGGGCGCCACGTGCGACGGTCGTCGTCGCTCACCTCGACCTTGCGGATCGGCCCCCAACCCGACCACGCCATTCCGCGAAGCTCGACGTTGCCCGACTCGACGAACCGGTAGCGGCTGATCAGGTCCGGGTAGCCCGGAGGCTTCATCGCGGCGCGCACGGACTTCTTCTGGATCGGCCGCCCGGCGTCGCCGCCACTGAAGGTCATCCGGTAGACGAGCTTCTGCTGGACCCCCTGGAACGGGTGGTCGATGACCGTGATCGCCTTGAGCCACTTGACGCTCGCCATCCCGTACCAGGTAGGCACCACGAGCCTGAGGGGGAACCCGTGGGCCGGCGGGAGTGGGTGACCGTTCGCCTCCCACGCCAGGATCACGCCGTCGAGCATCGCCTCATCGATCGGGAGCGCTCGCTCGAAGTGATGGTGCACACCGAGGTCGATGCCGTCGTCGTGCCCGGTGAACACGACCTCGGTCGCGTCGTCGAGCAGACCCGCCTCCTGGAGGATCGGCTTCAACGGGGTTCCGGTGTACTCGAAGACACCGATCGCCTCGTTGAACCAGGGGACGTAGATGGACCGCGGGTGCGCGAACGAGCGGCCGTTGCCGGCGCACTCCATGATCGAGGGCTGCTTGACCGTCTTCCTCCGTTTCAGGTCTTCGAGCGAGAGCGTGAGCGGTTTGTTCACCCGGCCCTTCACCGTGATGCTGTAGCCCCGGTCGTCGAGCTGGGGTATGTCGAAGTGGATCAGCTGGAAGTGGGAAGCCACCGGGGTGATCGGCTTGTCGAGGAACTCCAGATGCATCCCGTGGTTCCGGAACGCCAGCCTGGTCTCCGCGTGGCTGAACAGCTTCGAGGACGGCGGAGGGCGGTCCGGGGTCGGCAGCACGGGATCGTGTCCGGCCCAAGCGTCCACAGTGCGCCCGGCGACGGCCATGCCGGTCGCTGCGGCCCCCATCCTCAACATCGAACGTCGACCGATTCGGTGGCGAGTCAACCATCGTCGGGCCGGCGAGTTCACGGGTTCAGACTCGAAAGTGGCCATCCGGCTCACCTCGCATTCTTCGCCAGGGGAATTTCACGCTAATCCCGCCCCCGCGGCGAGCACTAGCGCCACAAACCGGCACGTAAATCGGGCGACCTGTCCGTAATGGGACACCGGCCGCAAAGTTTTACGAGGCTCAGATCTGTGTCTGGTTTCGCTGTGCCAACCAGGCCGGGTAGGCGACGGGCACGAGGCCCTGCTCCGCCTGCCGGCAGAACTCGCTCTCCAGCCAGTCACGAAGGACCTGGATCTCCGGGGAGGCCGGCATCGTCATCAGCTTCCCGGAGTCCGAGAGCGCTTCGGCCTCGCCGATCATCTTGCGGAGATGCCGCACGTCGTCCATCACTCGCTTGTGCGAGAGCACATGGATGTCGGTGAACTCGCGACCGGCCCGGACCGCCTCGAGCGCCTGGATCCGGGCGGCGTCCCAGTTCACCGCATGCTGCTGCACGTGGTCGGCCATCAGCTCCGCCAGCTTCTGGAACTGCGGCTGACGCAGGTCGGCACCGATCAGCTGGAGCTCCCGGATGGTCTCGGCCAGGTTGTCGTCGTGTGCGAGCAGCAGCGCCGCGGGACACTGGTCGAACCGGACGACGACCCAGTCATCAGGGTCCTGCTTCTCCACCGGGAACGGTGTGGCCCGGTGGTTCACGACAGGCGGCCGCACGTCGTACGTCGACTCCGCCTCGCCGAACTCGGCCCACACCCGTTTGCCCTCCGGCAGCTCGTCGATCCCCCAGGAGTCGGCCAGTGCGGACACGATGAACATGCCTCGGCCGGTCGTCGAGGCGTCGTCGGCACTGAGGTCCTCGACCAGCGCGTCGCTGAACTCGGTCCGGGCCGCGATCGCGTCGGCCGGCACCCGCCCGGCGTCGAGGACCGAGACCCGCACCGCGTCGGCGATCTTCTGCAGCTCGATCTCGAAGTAGTGGCTGGCGCTGTGCAGCATCGCGTTCGTGGACAGCTCGGTCACGCAGAGGCCGACGTCGTCGACGAGCTCCCGGTTGCCCCACCCGGTCAGGGCCTCGTCGACGAACCGCCGTGCCGCGGGCACGCTCGCCGGCTGAGCCACCATGCGCACGCGCGCGTGGGTCGGCCGTCCGGAGGCGGGTGATCCGTCCACCCGGACATTATGGACATATCTAATTCTCAAAGTCTCGAAAACCGGGTGGGTGCTTCACGGCGTTCGACACCAGCTTGGCCTCGGCGGCGGCGGCCGCCCGACGATCTCCGCTGCTTCCTCGGCGGGCAGCCACTGGAAGATCTCGCTCAGCTCACCGACCTCACCGACGAGCGCGAGCAACAAGGACTTGGGGTCATGGAAGCGATGCCAGTCCCGTTCTGCGGTGAACCGACGCATCGCGTCGCGCAGCGTGACCAGGTCCGACATGGTCACAGCCTGGCAGAGCGCGGCGACGAGGGAACCAGCGAGCGCAGGAGATCCTGGGTCTCCGGGTCCGTCGAGTAGACGAGGGTGCCCAGCATGCCCCGGGTCAGCAGCACCTTGTAGGTGTTGCGGACCGCCCCGTCGAACTGGTCACGCGTCCCGCGCTTCACGGCCGTGTCGAAGCTGTACTCGGGTCGGGCCACCCATCGATCGGTCCGCCAGACGAGGTCGGGACCCATGATCACCCCGGAGTAGTCGTACTCGAAGCCCTGCGCCGTGTAGACGCATCCGACCTGGTCGAAACCGGCCGGGTCGGACGCCCAGAACGGCGTGCCCGGCGCTCCGGCGTGCGAGCTCTGCTTCTTGTTGTTCCACGGCCGGTGCCAGTCGCCGATCTCGATGTCCGCGACCAGGCCGTCCGGGACCGGATCGCTCCACTTCCAGCAGTAGCCGGCAGCCAGCCGCGCGCCGTACCCCGAGTCGAGCATCGACCGCATCCGCACCTCCATCTCCGAAGGCGCCTCGGCGACCTGGAGCGCGAAGTTCTCATCGCCTTCCCACGGCACCGGGCCGTCGCCCTCGAGCCCTAGCAGCCGCAGGACCCAGTGCTCGTAGGCTCGGCTGCCCCCGCACCGGAACTGGCCGTCCAGCTCGACGAGGCGGGACTCGAGCCCGAGTCGCTTGGCGGCCTGCTCGATGTCGTTCACGGTCCCGATCTCGCCGGGCCGGACCACCTGGTGC
>JAICRS010000201.1 GCA_025966335.1 Nocardioidaceae bacterium | reverse complement strand
GAGCAACAACTGTAGGAGCGCCGGCACCAGGTCGGTGCTCTCCACAACGGACTTGTCATCATCATGTGACTTCAACCGCAGCGCGCAGTAGGTGGATCCCTCCCGGGTGGCCCCGGCGACGATGCGGACCTCCTGCCGGTCGGGGTGCGCCGCGGCGTACTCCTCGGCGGCTAGTGGGTCCTCCGGGATCGCGTCGTCGGACCCGGGTGGCAGCACGAGTCGTTCGACGACGGCCGCGCAGCCGAACACCTCCGCGGGCCACATGATGTGTTCGAGCGTCTGCTCCAGGGTCTGGTCGGCCGGCATCTGGTCCTGCTCGACCGGGGTCATCGAACCGGCCGCGCTCGCCTCGTCGATCCCCATCGCGGCGGCCAGTCCCGGCTCCCGGGCCAGCAGGTCGGCGGTCGGGACCAGCGCGTAGAGCCGGGCCGGCTGGTCCCAGCCGGCCTCGGCGGCGTGCGCCTCGATCTCGCGCACAGCGGCCCGCAGGACCGGGTCCGCCTCGCGGCTGCCGTCGGTGTTTATCGCGCTCACCGGCAGCTCGGCAGATCGGCGTTCTGGTCCTCGGCGTAGGCCTGGATCGACTCCACGGCACTGTGCATGGACGGCGCCCTCACCAGCGTGATCTCCTCCTCGTCGACCTGCGCCCCGAGTGCGGAGTCACAGTTGTCCGGCGGGACCAGGAACAGCTCGGCGCCGGCGTCGGCCGCGGCCACGATCTTCTGCTGGATCCCTCCAATAGGTCCAACGTCTCCCTCGGAGGTGATCGTTCCCGTGCCGGCCACATCAACGCCGTCGGTCAGGGAGCCCGGCGTGAGCCGGTCGTAGACGGCCAGCGCGAAGATCAGCCCGGCGCTCGGGCCGCCGATGTCGTCGCTGATGTTGACCGAGACGTCGAACGGGAACTGGTAGCCCTCGCCCACCACGACACCGACCACCGCCCGCTCCGGGTCCTCAGCCGATGCCTCGGCGGTCACCTTCACGGTCTTCGTCTCGCCGTCGCGGCGTACGACGAACGTGGCCGGCTCGCCCGCACCGGTCTTCTGGATCGCCCGCGACACCGCCGTCGCGTTCGCGATCGTGGTGCCGTTGACCTTGAGGATCTTGTCGCGGACCTCGAGCTTGCCCTCCGCCGGCGAGTCCGGGGTGACCGCGAGGACCTCGGTCACCACGTCGAGCTCGTAGCCGAGCTCGCTCAGCGCCGCCGCGATCGCGGTGTCCTGGGAGCTGACCATCTGCACGCTGGACTCGGTGCGCACCTCCTGCTCGGACTGCTCGGGCTCGTAGACCACGTCGCGGGGGTAGACCGCGCGGGTGTTGTCGAACCAGGCGGCGAGCGCCTCGGCGAGGCTGAGCTCCTGCCCCGGGCCGGTCACCGAGACCGTGGTCAGCCGCAGGTCGCCCTCGGTGGGATAGGTCTGCTCCCCCGCGATCTGGACGATCTCCTCGCCGTCACGCTCGGACAGTACGTCGATCGTGGGGCCGGGGCTCATCGTCACGTAGGGAACCGGCAGGAACGCGGCCGCGCTGAACAGAACCACCAGCAGAACGCAGGCGAGAATGCTCGACACGGTACGGCGACTCATGGCGCAACCTTCTCACCCTGGGACAACTACGCAGAGCGACGGGTGGCCGCGTCCTCACCGGGGCGGGACGCCGTCGGACGGCGGGACGGCCGGACCGCGATCCCGGTGCTGCGGTCACGCACCGCCGAGGGGCGAGGGCGACCCGCACCGGGGTGTGCCCGCGCGATCGCCTGGGAGAACCGCTCGTAGGCGGCCTCGGACCGGTCCGCCTCCGCGCGGCGCGGTCGCCCGGCCCAGGCGGCCCAGATCATCGCCAGCACGGTCACCACCGCCGACGGAACCAGCCACGCCAAGATCTCCACAGCAGCAGGCTAGGCAACACCGGCGTCGATTCCCCGCAGGCACGCTGAGGGAGACCGGGTCAGGGCGTGCCGACCCACTCCTCGGTCCCGTCGGCGAACAGCTGGTGCTTCCAGATCGGGACCGTCGCCTTCAGCTCGTCGATCAGCGCGCGGGAGGCGTCGAAGGACTCGCCGCGGTGCGCCGCCGCCGTGGCCACGACCACCGCTGCGTCCCCGATCGCCAGGTCACCGGTCCGGTGCACCGCGGCGACCGCCAGCACGTCGTACTCCTTGGCCACCCGCTCCGCGACCGCACGGAGCTGGGCGAGGGCGGTGGGGTGGGCGGAGTACTCGAGGCCGGTCACACCGAGGTTGTTGTCGTGGTCGCGCACCGCCCCGACGAACAGCGTCAGTCCACCCGCCGCGGCGTCGGAGACCGCGGCGAGGACCTCGTTCACGTCGAGCGGTGTGTCACGGATGTCGACGAGTCGTACGACGGGGGTGTCCTCAGTCACGCCACCGAGCCTACGGGTTGAAGGACACGAGTAGTTTGGAGCCATGACGAACGAGCCCGGAGACCGTCCCGACGACGACAACAACAACCCGTTCAAGGGCACACCGTTCGAGCAGATCTTCGCCGCCTTCGGCGGTGGCATGCCCGGAGGACCCGGCGGCATGCAGGGCGTTCCGGGCATGCCGGACCTGTCCATGCTGATGAGCCAGATGCAGCACATGATGGCCCCCTACGAGGGGTCGGTGAACTGGAACCTGGCCAAGGACGTCGCCCGCAAGACGGTGGCGCAGGAGCCCGACCCGTCGCCGGGCCAGCAGGACCGGGAGGCGGTCGCCGATGCCCTGCGGCTGGCCGACCACTGGCTGGACCAGGTCACCGACCTTCCCTCGGGCGTGAACACGTCCGCGGTGTGGAGCCGTGCGGAATGGATCGAGGAGACCGTGGACGTGTGGCGCCGGCTGGTGGAGCCGGTCGCCGAGCACGTGGTGGGCGCGATGGGCAAGGCGTTGCCGGAAGAGGCCAAGAGCATGGCCGGTCCGCTGCTCGGGATGCTCGGCAAGGCCGGCGGCGCGATGTTCGGCAGCCAGGTCGGCCAGGCACTCGGCGGCCTCGCCGGCGAGGTGCTCACCGCCTCCGACATCGGGCTGCCGCTCGGCCCCGCAGGCAAGGCGGCGCTGGTCCCGGCGAACGTGCGCGAGTTCGCCGACGGGCTCGACGTCAGCGAGGACGACGTCTTCCTCTACCTGGCGCTGCGCGAGGCGGCGCACCAGCGGCTGTTCGCGCACGTGCCGTGGCTGCGGGGTCACCTGCTCGCCGCCGTCGAGGACTACGGCCGCGGCACCACCATCGACGTGTCGAAGATCGAGTCGTCGATGGCCGACATCGACCCGATGAACCCGGCCGCCCTGCAGGAGGCGCTCGAGGGCGGACTGTTCGAGCCGGAGAAGACGCCCGCGCAGAAGGCGGCGCTCACCCGGCTGGAGACCACGCTCGCGCTGGTCGAGGGCTGGGTCGACGAGGTGGTCGGGCAGGCGACCGAGTCCCGGATGCCCAGCGCCACCAAGATGCAGGAGGCGGTCCGTCGCCGTCGCGCCGCGGGTGGTCCCGCCGAGTCGACGTTCGCCGCGTTGGTCGGCCTCGAGCTGCGACCGCGCCGGCTGCGGGACGCGTCCGCGCTGTGGGGCTCGCTGCGCTCCCGCCAGGGGCCGCAGGCCCGGGACGCGGTCTGGGCGCACCCCGACCTCCTGCCGACCGCCGACGACCTCGACGACCCGCTCGGCTTCCGCGAGCACACCGAGGAGCCCGAGGCGCTGACCGACGCGGAGTTCGATGCCGCGCTCGCCGAGCTGCTCGACGACGAGGACGGTCGGTCCGGCCTCGGCAGCGGCGACGGCGGCGACCAGCCCGGCGCGTGACCGACCCGCAGGTGAGCCTGCACGACGACGCGCTTGCACTGCTGCGCGGCTGGCGGGCCCCGAACGACGAGCAGGAACGGGTACGGCGCCGCTACGTGCACCACCTGGAGGCCGAGCCCACCGGCCTGGACCGGTCCTGCTACCCCGACCACGTCACCGCGAGCACGCTCGTGCTCTCCGCCGATCACCAACAGGTGCTGCTGACCCTGCACGCGAAGGCCAACGCCTGGTTCCAGATGGGCGGCCACTGCGAGCCCGGGGACACCACCCTGGCCGGGGCCGCGCTGCGGGAGGCCGTCGAGGAGTCCGGGGTGCTCGGCCTGGTCCTCGACCCGGTCCCGGTGCAGCTCGATGTCCACGACGTGCCGTTCTGCGACCCTCGCGGCGGCGTGCACCACCTCGACGTACGCTTCCTCGCCGTCGCCCCGGCCGAAGCGGTGCACGCGGTCAGCGAGGAGTCGCTGGACGTGCGGTGGTGGCCGGCCGACGCGCTGCCCACCGACGACCCGAACATGGTCGAGCTGGTCCAGCTGGCCCGCAAGCGGCTGCGGACCTAGCCCCCGCCGAGCTCCTCGAACAGGGTCAGCTGCAGGCCGTCGGGAGCGTTCACCCGGGCGTTGAGGGAGTCCCACGGCGTCCGCCTTGGTTCGCCGAGCAGCTCGGCGCCGGCGGCGACCACGTCCTCGGTGGCCTGCCGGGTGTCGGCAACCTCGAGCGCCACCCGGATCCGCGGCGCCACCGGTGCGCCCACCTCGATGTCGTCGATCAGCGCCTTCTGGGCCGGGTTGACCAGCTCCAGCGTGGCCCGCCCGGCGTCCAGGATCACCACCCGGGCACCGCCCTCGCTGTCGACGACCAGCTCCTCGGGCAGGCCGAGGACGTCGCGGTAGAACCGCACCGCCGCGTCGAGGTCCTCGACCTCGACGGCCAGCCGCAGCTGGGCGACCCCGGTGCGCGCGGTCGGTTCTGCCATGACCCCTCCGGCTAGTCGACCACGTCGTCGGCCGCCATCGCTGCCGCGCCCTCGGCGGAGCAGTCCGGCGGCTCGGCGTCGATGTCGAGCTGGGACGCGGCCGCGACGCCCTCCAGGAACCCCTTGGCCCGCTCGGCCTTCGGGTAGCGGTCGACCCACTGCCAGAACACCGGGGTGTGGCCGACCTCGAGCAGGTGCGCGAGCTCGTGCACCAGCACGTAGTCGATCACCCACGCGGGCATCCCCTGCAGCCGGCGGGACAGCCGGATCGACTTGTCGCTGGGCGTGCAGGAGCCCCACCGGCTGTTCTGGTTGTCGACCCAGCGGACGGTGCGCGGCCGGGCCCGCCCGTCGAGGTAGCGCTCGCTGAGCTCGGTGGCCCGCCGCTGCAGCCCGGCGTCGCTGGGCCGGCGGCGCTTCTCCGATTTCTCCAGCCGCTCGACCATCGTGGCCACCCACTCGCGCTCCTCGGCGACGCTGAGCCGCGCCGGGATCATCACGATCACCTTGTCGTCCTCGCGGTAGGCGGCGACGGTACGACGACGCTTGCGGCTGCGGCGGACCTCGACCTGGGGCGTCGGAGGCTTGGGAGTGGCGGTTGCCATAACCGCAGGTTACCTGTCGGCCCAGGCGAGCAGCCGGTCGACTTCCCAGGTGTTGACGACCCTGTCCTCGGGGACACCGAGCTCGAACGCGCGGGCACATCCGTAGTCGACGAAGTCCAGCTGACCGGGCGCATGCGCGTCGCTGTCGATCGAGAACACGCAGCCGATCTCGAGGGCCAGGCCGATCAGCTCGT
>JAICRS010000027.1 GCA_025966335.1 Nocardioidaceae bacterium | reverse complement strand
GACGCCCTGGTCGGGAACGGCGACCGGCATCCGGGCAACTGGGCGATCCTGGAGCGTCAGAGCGACGGCGCACGCTTCCTCGCACCGACCTACGACCATGGCAGCGCGTTGGCCGCCGGGCTGACAGACGACAACAGACGGGCCAAGGATCCCGTGGCCTTTGCGAGGCGAGGGCGAGCGAATCCGTTCTCGCCACGAAAGCAGCTGCTCGTGGACCTGGCGCTTGAGGCCGTTCGGCGCAGTGGCGCAGATCTCTGGGTGGCGGGGGTCGCTGCCTTGGACGGGGTCTCTATTCGGGAGACACTGGAAGCGCCTCAAGGGAGGATGCCGGAGGTCGCGTCTACCTTTATGGAGCAGGTGGTGCTCGAGAACCAGAGGAGGTTGTGCCATGGCGACGCTACTGAAGACTGACGAACTCCTTGTCAGTCGGCAGGACCCCGAAACTCGTCGCTACCGCCGCGTCGGCGTCTTGAGCCACGACGGGCACACCTTCCGCTTCAAGTACGACGACGACGTGCGGAGAGCTCTACCGGGACTTCCGCTCGGGCGAGTGCACGAGAGCGAGTCGCTCTTCCCGATCTTTGCTGAGCGGGTCATGGACCCTCACCGGCCCGAGCGGGCCGAAACGCTGGAGCAGCTGGGCTTAGGCGCCGAGGCCGAGCCGCTTGAAGTCCTCGCGGTGTCGGGCGGGGGTCGCACCGGCGACACCTACGAGTTGACTCCACTGCCTCAACCGGGACCTGTCAGCCTGCCGTTCCTTGTTCACGGCATCCGACACCTGACGTCTGGGGAGCGCGCCGCAATCGACGATCTGAAGCCAGGCGATCGTCTGGAACTGCGTTGCGAGCCAGACAACGAGTTCAACGAGCGTGCCCTTCTGGTGAGGCAAACCGGTGACCGTCTCGGATATGTTCCGGACCCACTGCTCGACTGTGTACACCGGATCATGGAGCGCCCATTCGAGCTCGTAGTCGATCGGGTGAACCCACCCGAGGCGGGCATGCACATGCGTCTGCTAGTCCGCCTCACGGGCGAACTCGTGGCGTAGTCACCTTCGCCGCGCAGTGATCCGTAGTGAATGAGGCTGTCCGCGGCACGTGGGGCCGAAGGCCGGGTGCCTGATCGCGCATTCGCGGTGGTATGACCACCCTGCGAGCATGCGTGTTCAGGCAACGGCTGCTGATGACCTACCAAGCACCCGGATGCGTGGAAGGGGAGGGCGACACATCGCGCGTGGCGCGGTTCCTCGACCAGGAGGACCTCGCGGCGAAGGCTGACGCGCTGCGTGGCCTGGTGTCCGCCTGGATCGATCTGAAGGGCTGACGCGCGTCCGCGGCGCTCACTGCCGGAACGTAGGCTGACCGGCGTGGTTCGCGCGCTGTTCTCGCCCCGGATGATCGGGTTGCATCTGCTGGCGCTCGTCGCGACCACGGTGGCGGCCTGGCTCGGCTTCTGGCAGTACGACGCGTGGCAGACCCGTCGCGAGCTGGCCGCCGTGGACCTGGCCAATGCCGAAGCGAAGCAGCTCACCTCCGTGATGTCGCCCGACGCGCCGTTCCCCGGTGACGCGATCGGCCAGCCGGTCGACCTCGAGGGCCTCTGGGTGCCGGAGTCCACGTTCTACGTGGCCGACCGGGAACGCGCCGGGAACAGCGGGTTCTGGGTGGTCACACCGGTGGCGGTCTGCGATCCCCAGTGCGACCCGGGCAACGCTGCCATGCCCGTGGTCCGCGGCTGGACGGCGACCCCCGACGCAGCACCTGCGGCACCGACCGGAGAGGTCACGTTGACCGGCTGGCTGCAACCACCCGAGGGAACCGGACGACAGGACCCGGACCCCAACGACGACGTCCTCCAGGAGCTGCGGATCGCCGACGCGATCCAGCACGTCGACCAGGACCTCTACGGCGCCTACGTGATCGCCGACCAGGCAACGTCGCAGCTGACCGGACTGCAGCCGGTCACCCCCGACTCGTTGCCGGAACCGGAGACGTTCACCGCGCTGCGCAACCTGCTCTACGCCCTCGAGTGGTGGGTGTTCGGGCTGTTCGCGCTGTTCGTGTGGTGGCGCTGGTGCTCCGACGAGGTCGCCCACCGACGCTGAGGTACCGTCAAGCCCGTGAGAGCCGCACTGACCCCCTACCGGATCATGGCCGTCATCGTCGGGGTCCTCCTGATCATCCTGTGCCTGATCGGCTTGCCCCTGCACTACCTGTCGCCCGACGGCAGCCGGGCCGAGGAGATCGGCGACACCATCTCCGCGACCCTCGGTGTGGCGCACGGCTGGCTCTACATGATCTTCCTGATCGCCGCGTTCGTGCTCTCGCGCAAGGCCGGCTGGGACCTGAGGTTCACGATCGTCACCCTGCTGCTCGGGACGGTCCCGATCCTGTCGTTCTGGGCCGAGCGCCGAGCCACCCGCCAGGTCCAGGAGCAGCTCGCCTCGGAGCCGGCGCCGGCATGACCGAGCCGCACACCGCCATCGTCCTCGGCGGTGGCGGCGTGCTCGGGGCGGTCGAGGTCGGCATGCTCCGCGCCCTGCTCGAGGCAGGCGTCCGCGCCGACCTGATCCTGGGCACCTCGGTCGGTGCTCTCAACGGTGCCCTGGTCGCCGCCGACCCCGGACCGGGGGTGATCGACCGCCTCCTGGCGCTGTGGGAGAGCGCCGCCGCCGGCAAGGAGGTGTACGGCGACGGTGCCGTCCGCCAGGTCACCCGTGCGATGAGGACGGGGACCCACCTGCACTCGGCGAAGCCACTGCGGGAGCGGCTGCAGCAGGAGCTCGACGACCGCACCTTCGACGACCTGCGGATCCCCTTCCAGTGCTGCGCGGCCAGCATCGAGCGCGCCGCCGAGCACTGGTTCACCAGCGGACGGGTCGTCGACGCCGTCGTCGCCTCCGCCGCCGTACCCGGCCTGCTGCGCCCCGCGGTCGTCGACGGCGAGCACTACCTGGACGGCGGGATCGTCAACTCGATCCCGGTCGGCAGGGCCGTCGAGTGCGGCGCGACCCGGATCTTCGTGCTTCAGGTCGGCCGGATCGACCGTCCCCTGCGACCGCCGCGCAAGCCCTGGGAGGTCGCCCGAGTCTCGTTCGAGATCGCCCGACGGCACCGGTTCAACCGGGAGATGGCCGAGCTGCCCGACCACGTCACCGCCCACGTCATGCCCACCGGCGGTGGGTCACCCAAGGACGACTCGCTGCTCGCCTACCGCGACTTCTCGGCGGTGCTCCGACGAATCGACACCGCCTATGCGGCCTCGGTCGCCTACCTCGACGAGCACCTGACGTGACCGGGGTGTTCCGCCGGGTGGTGCTCGCGCCCGCGGTCATCGCGTTCACCGTGCTGCTGCTCACCACCGTGCCGCTCTGGCTGATCCTGGCAGCCGTGCTCTCGCCGGTCGTGTCCGGTCGGCTCCGGCCGCTTCGACTGCTGTGGCTGGCGATCATGCACCTGGGGCTGGAGAGCATCATGCTGATCGAGCTGTTCGGGCTGTGGATCGCCTCCGGCTTCGGTCTGTTCATCCGCCGGCCCTGGTTCGAACGGGTCCACTACGACATCGCACAGACCTACCTGATCATCTTCTTCCGCGAGGCGCGGCGGGTGCTGCGCCTGAAGATCGTGACCGAGGGGCCCACGCCCGACGCGTTCCCGGGCGAGCCGCTGCTGGTGTGCTGCCGGCACGCGGGCCCCGGGGACTCGTTCACGCTGATGTACGCGCTGATGCACTGGTACGGCCGGGAGCCGCGGGTCGTGCTCAAGGACACCCTGGCGTGGGACCCGGCGATCGACGTGATCCTGAACCGGGTGCCCAGCCGGTTCATCTCCGGCAGGCCGAAGACCGGACACGACCTGGAGTCGCAGATCGCGGAGCTGGCCACCGGCCTGGACGAGAACGACGCGTTCGTGATCTTTCCCGAGGGCGGCAACTTCACCCCGGAGCGCCGGCGGCGAGCGATCGAGAAGCTCCGCCGGCTCGGCCTGGAAGCGATGGCGCGGCGGGCGGAGCGGATGCAGCACGTGCTGGCACCTCGACCCGGCGGCCTGCTCGCGGCGCTCGACGCGGCACCGGAGGCGGACATCGTCCTGGTCGCACACACGGGCCTGGATCACCTGCTCACGGTCGCGGACGTGTGGCGCGAGCTGCCGATGGACAAGCAGATCATCATGCGGTGGTGGCGAGTGCCCAGAAACGAGATACCGGACGGGCGCGACGACCGGATCGACTGGTTGTTCTCCCGTTGGGAGCAGATCGACCGCTGGATCGCCGAGCACCGCCCGGTGGATCTCCCGGTGAGGAAGGCCAAGCGCTAGGGCATCGGTGGTCCGTCCTTCTTCAGGTGCACCTCGTCGGCCGGGTGGTCGGGTGTGGTGACCTCGTGCGGGATCTCCGACGCGTCGGCGGCGGCCTCGTCGGGTCCGGCTGCACCCTCGTCGTCGGTGGTGTGCACACCACCGGCGGCCGCCGCGGCAGCCGCGGTAGCGGTCGGGGTCTCGTCGACCGGCGACGTCGCTGCCGGAGCGGGCGGGGTCGACGCCGGCGTCGGCTGGTAGGACGACTGCCAGGCGGTGGTCGCCTCACGGTCCGAGAGCTTCTTGGCGACGAACGCCGCGATGCCCCCGAGGCCGAGCAGGACCAGGAAGTTGCGGAAGCGGTGCGTCTCCTTCTTCTTCGGTGCCTCGAGCTCGCCCTTGAGCGCGGCGGCCGTGGCGGCACCGCGCTTCCTGGCCTCGGTACGTGCCTCTTCGGTCGCCTCACTGGCGGCGGCGATCGCGGCGGTGATCACCGGAAGCACCTCGTGGGTGAGCTTGTCCTTCGCGTCCGAGAGGGCCGGCGCGGCCTTGTCCTTGGCGCCGGCCACGTACGGTGCGGCCTTCACCTTCGCGTCGGCGATCACCGGCGCCGCCTTCATCCGCGCGTCCGCGATCATGGGCGCGGCCTTCTCGCGCGCGGAGTCGACATGGGGAGCAAGCTTGTCGGCCAGCTCATTGGCATGGTCACGCATGTTCTTCGACTTCGACATCGTCGAGGTGTCCTCTCTTCGTTAGCTCACTCAAGGTCATGCCCGGATCTGCTCCTGATCATGCCCGGATAGTGAGGTGAATCAAACCCTCGGGATACCCGGTCTTGGGCCTCGTGGGAAGATCTAAGGGTTTCTGGACACAGACCCGAAAGGCACCATGATGGCGGCCGAAGACCTGTACGCGACGCTGAAGACCAACCGCGGCGACATCGTCGTACACCTGTTCCCCAACCACGCCCCGAAGACGGTCGAGAACTTCGTCGGGCTGGCCGAGGGCACGAAGGAGTACTCCGACCCGGAGAGCGGCCAGCCGACCGCGGGCAAGTTCTACGACGGCCTCGGCTTCCACCGCGTGATCGACGGGTTCATGATCCAAGGCGGCTGCCCACTCGGCACCGGCACCGGCGGACCGGGCTACACGTTCAAGGACGAGTTCCACCCGGAGCTGTCGTTCAACAAGCCCTACCTGCTCGCGATGGCCAACGCCGGCCCCGGCACCAACGGGTCACAGTTCTTCATCACCGTCGGCCAGACCCCGCACCTGAACAACCGGCACACGATCTTCGGTGAGGTCGAGGACCAGGCCAGTCAGAAGGTCGTGGACGCCATCGCGACCACCCGCACCGGCGCCGGGGACCGTCCGGTCGAGCCGGTCGTCATCGATACCGTCGAAGTGGAACGCCGCTGAGCACACCAGACCTGCCACCGACTGGAGCGTCCTCTACGGGCGCTCCAGTCTGCTACCGGCACAAGGACCGCGAGACCCACATCCGCTGCCAGCGTTGTGGCAACCCGATCTGCCCGGACTGCATGCGGCAGGCCGCGGTCGGCTTCCAGTGCCCCTCGTGCGTCAACGAAGGTGCCAGGTCGACGCGGTCCGGACGTACGGCGTACGGCGGCACCCGGTCTGCGAACCCCGCGCTCACGTCGCAGGTCCTGATCGGGCTCAACGTGCTGGTCTGGCTGCTGATCACCCTCACCGGTGGGGCGGCCAGCCGGTGGGTCGACCGGCTCGCGCTGCTTCCGGACGGGGCCGTGTTCCGGCTTCCGGACGGGACCCTGATGCCCGTCGAGGGTGTCTCCGACGGCGCCTACTGGCAGCTGCTCACCTCGATGTTCACCCACGTCGACCTTTTGCACATCGGCTTCAACATGCTCGCCCTGTGGTTCCTCGGCCCCCAGCTCGAGGCGACGATCGGACGATCCCGGTTCCTCGCGCTCTACTTCGTCTCCGGCCTGGTCGGCAGCGCGTTCGTCTACTGGCTCGCGCCGATCCACACCTCGACGGTCGGCGCCTCCGGTGCGATCTTCGGGCTGATGGGCGCGCTGTTGATCATCGCGATCAAGGTCGGCGCCGACTTCAGCCCGATCCTGATGTGGCTGGGGCTCAACGTCGTGCTCACCGTGGTCGGCCGGGGGTTCATCTCCTGGCAGGGTCACCTCGGCGGCCTGGTCGGCGGCGTACTCATCGCCCTGGTGATCGCCTACTCGCCGCGCAAGCAGCGCTCGCTGTGGCAGGGGATCGGCATCGGCGCGCTCAGCGTTCTGGTGCTTGCCGCGTTCGTCGCGCGCACGCTCGCGCTCGTCTGACCGGCGCTCGCGCGAGCGGGTCACGGTGACCTGTTGTGGTGCGCTGGGCCGGGTCCGCCTCGCGCTAACGGGTCACGGTGACCTGTTGTGGTGGGCTGGGCCGGGTCCACCTCGCGCTAACGGGTCACAGCGCCCGTCAGCGCGAACCCGCGGCAGCTTCTGGGGCCAGATTTTGCCGTCCCAAGGTTTCCCCAAGGATTGACCGCTGGACTGGTGGGTATCTGCCTCACATCCCGCCGGGGGGATATCCACATTGGGGATAAACCCTGTGGATGAAACTACAGGGGTGTGATTCCCTGTCGTGCGCGCTTGTGCACCGCCGGGAAATCACGGGAGGCAGGTCGAGGACTTGCCGCGGGGGAACACGGAAAAACCGGTGCCCCGGCCGCTCGACGAGCGACCGGGGCACCGGTCCGTGAAACAGCGGCGGGTTACTCCCAGCGGGTGGCGTACATGAAGCCGACGGCCATGAAGCCGATCCCGACCACGAGGTTGTACTGGTCGAGGTTGCGCAGCACCGGGATCGACGAGCCGGACCCGGCGATGTAGTAGACGACGATCCAGATCAGGCCGAGCAGGAAGCACCCGAGCATGCCGACCACGACGCCGCGCCCGCGGCCCAGCGGCGTGCCGGGGTGGGCGGCTACGGCGAGGCCGAGGAAGAACAGGCCGAAGCCGATCAGGAAGTTCCACCGGCCGAGGTCGCCCATCCAGGTGAGCTGGTCGCCGTCCTGGGCGACGTTGATGTAGACCGCCATCCACACGATGCCGAGCAGGGCGAGCACGGCGGCCACGGCGGTCCTGACAACCGAGAACGCCGGTCCCTGGTCGCGGGAGGGCAGCCCTTTGGCGGCTGCTCCGCGGGTCTTGTTGCGGCTCGAGTCGGGCACTTGTTCTCCTCGGTACTTCGTTTCCGGTCGTCGGCTAGCGTAGTCGGCGACAGTCTTCCCCATGAAAGTGCATCCGAGATGGTTCCCACGCGATGACCGAGCAGCCGAAGTCGCGCCACAGCGCGCCGCTGCGCCGAGAGTCGTGGAAGCAACGCGTCGAGGCGGCCTGGACCCGGCGCGCCCGCACCCGTGACCGGCGCTCGCTGGCCTGGCGCCTCCTGGTCCCGCTGGTGTTCCTGCTCGCCGGTGCGCTGTTCGTGACCAGCTCGTTCTCCGCCGACGGCACCGACCTCCGCGCCGGCCGGTACGGCGACCTCGGGTCGCTGGTCGCCCAGCAGAAAGCGGAGACCGACGCGTTGCGGGCCGAGGTCCGCCAGCTCACCGACGAGGTCAGCGAGCTGTCGGCGCAGGTCGCCGACAACCGGGTCCAGGAGGTGCAGGCCAAGGCGGACGCGCTGATGCGGCCGGCCGGGATGGTCGCCGTGTCCGGTCCCGGTCTGACGGTCACGCTCGACGACGCGCCCGAGGAGGTCATCGAGTCCGCCGAGGACATCGAGGTCGGCGCGCTGGTCGTGCACCAGCAGGACATCCAGGCCGTCGTGAACGCCCTGTGGGCCGGCGGCGCCGAGGCGATGACCCTGCAAGGGCAGCGGATCATCTCCACGACCGGCATCAAGTGCGTCGGCAACACGGTCCGTCTGCACGGCGTTCCGTACGCACCGCCGTACGTCATCACCGCGGTGGGCGATCCCGACGCCATGCTGACCAGCGTCAACGAGAACCCCTACATCGGCTTCTACAAGGAGGTCGTGGAGCGGTACCAGCTCGGCTACGAGGTCGAGGCGCACACCGAGGTGGAGCTGCCGGGCTACGAGGGCTCGCTGGACCTCGACTACGCCCGTCCGGCCGGCGACGAGGCGAGCCGCCCCGAGGACAGCGACATCTGACGCCGGTTACTGCTCGTCGTTGTCGGCGGGTGGCGGCGTCGACGGCTCGGTGACCGTCGGGGTCTCGGTCGGCGTCGGCGTCTCGGTCACCGTCTCGGTCGGCTCCGGTTCGGGCTCGGGTTCCGGCTCGGGCTCCTCGTAGGAGGAGACCGTGATCACCACGGTCGTACCGGCCGCCTGCTCGCTGAACGCCTCCGGGGACTGCGCGAGCACGGTCCCCCTCTCCGCACGGGTCTCCGGGTCGAAGGTGACGCTCACGTCGAAGCCGGCGCGCTCGAGCACGTTGGTGGCCCGCTGCTCGGTCATCCCGACCACGCTGGGCACCTCCTCGGGCCCGTCGGAGTAGAACAGCGTCACCAGCGAGCCGACCGGCACGCTCGTCGCCGGTCGCGGCTCGCTGTTCACGACGGTGCCCTGCTCCTCGTCGGAGTCCTCGTCCTCGACGAGCTTCACCCGCAGGTCCAGCTCGCGGAGCTCGTTGCGGGCGTCGAACCGGTCGTCGCCGAGGATGTCGGGAACGACCACCTCGGGCCTCCCGCTGGACAACACGATGTCGACCGGTTCGCCGGTGGGCAGGAACTCGCCGCGGACCGGGTCCTGGGAGACCACCCGGCCGCGGGGGACGTCCTCGGAGGCCTGCCGCTCCACCTCACCGAGGACCAGCCCGGCGTCGTTCAGCGCCTGGGCCGCCTCGGCCCGGGTCATGTTCAGCAGAGTCGGCACCGACTCCCGCTCGGGGCTGGAGCTGAACAGCATCGGGCCGAACACGGCCGCACCGATCAGCAGGGCGGCGACCAGCAACCCGAGCAGGGCGAGTGGCCAGCGGCTCTTCTTCTCCTCCTCCTCCGGCTGGGCGGCGCCGAAGATCGACGTCTGCTGTGGCTCGTCGTGCGGGAGGAATGCGGTGCCGTCGTCGACGGGTACGACGGGCGCCACCACCGGCTTGCCGGCGAGGAACCGCTCGATGTCCGCGCGCATCGCCGCGGCGCTCTGGTAGCGGTCCTCGACCCGCTTGGCCAGCGACTTCATCACGATCGCGTCGATCTCGTCGGGCAGCTCGGGGTCCAGCGTCGACGGCGGGGCGGCCTGCTCGCGCACATGCTGGTAGGCGACCGACACCGGACTCTCGCCGACGAACGGCGGCCGGCCGGTGAGCAGCTCGTAGAGCAGGCAGCCGGTGGAGTACACGTCGCTGCGCGAGTCCACGGTCTCCCCGCGGGCCTGCTCGGGGGAGAGGTACTGCGCGGTGCCGATGACCGCCGCGGTCTGGGTCATCGTCGAGGAGGCGTCGGCGACGGCGCGGGCGATCCCGAAGTCCATCACCTTGACGTCACCGGCCGGGGTGAGCATCACGTTGGCGGGCTTGATGTCGCGGTGGATGATCCCGGCACGGTGGCTGTAGTCCAGTGCCGAGAGGACACCGGAGGTGATCTCGAGGGCCCGTTCGGGCAGGATCTTGCGACCCTCCCGGAGGATCTCGCGCAGGGTCCGCCCGGCGACGTACTCCATCACGATGTAGGGCTGGGCGACCTCGGTGCCGTCGGTCGACATCTCCTCGCCGGTGTCGTAGACCGCGACGATCGCCGGGTGGTTCAGGGACGCCGACGACTGCGCCTCCCGCCGGAACCGGGCCTGGAAGGTGGGGTCGCTGGCGAGGTCGGTGCGCAGTCGTTTGACCGCGACGACCCGGCCGAGCCGTACGTCGGTGCCCTTGCGTACCTCGGCCATCCCGCCGCGGCCGAGCAGCCCACTGAGCTCGTACCGGCCGCCGATCCGCACAGGATCCTGTCCGTTGGTCATCGCTCCTGGTTGCCCTTCGGTTTGCCGTGCTTCTCGCCGGTGTCGGACGGGCCCTTCTCGCCCTTGCCCTTGTCGTCGGCCTTTTCCTCGCCCTGGCCGGGGTCGTCCTCCCCGGAGCGCCCGCCCCCGGAACCCTCGGACCCCTCGGAGTCATCGGAATCCTCGGACCCCTCCTCGGAGCTACCGGACTCACTGGGGTCGTCGGTCTCCGGCGGCTTGTACTCCTCCCACACGACCAGGGTGATGGAGGTTCCGGGTGGGACCAGCCCCGTGGGGCGCACAGCCGCGACCGTGTCCTTGCGCTGGTCCGGCGAGGTGGCCGGGCGTTTCTCCTCCTCGACCTTGAAGCCGCGGTCCTCGAGCCGCTCCTTGGCCTCCTTGAATTCCAGCCCCACCAGGGCGCCGCGGCGGACCCGCAGCCGGTCGTCCTGGGGTGGCTCGGCGCCGGCCTGCACCGCCCGGTCGCCGACGGCGACAGTCGTCGGCTCGTCGCCGGTGGTCAGCGCGATCACTGCGACGACCAGCAGCACGCTGGCGGCGGCAGCCAGGTACGGCCAGCCCGGCAGCGCGGCGCCGCGGCGACGGTCGTCAGCGTCTGTCGGGGTCGCGGGCACGGTGAGCAGCTGGGTGGCCGGTCCGGCCGGGACCGGCCCGCTCACAGGGTCGCCGCGCAGTGCGTCGGCGAGGTCGGCGGCCGAGGCGAACCGGTCGGCCGGGTCCTTCGCCAGGGCAGTGGCGACCACGGCCTGGAGGTGGTCCGGGACGGTGTCCGGCAGCGGCGGGACCGGCTCCCGCAGGTGCGCCAGCGCGGTGGTCACGGGGGTGTCCGCGGCGAACGGGCGACGTCCGGCCAGGCACTCGTAGAGCACCACGCCGAGCGCGTAGATGTCGCTGGCCGCGGTCGCCGGCCGCCCCTCGGCCTGCTCCGGCGAGATGTAGTGCGGAGTCCCGACGATCTGCCCGGTCTGGGTCAGCGGCACCGCGTCCGCGGCCCGGGCGATGCCGAAGTCGGTGATCTTGACCTGTCCGTCGGGGGTGACCAGCAGGTTGGCCGGCTTCACGTCGCGGTGCACGACGCCGATCGCGTGTGCTGCGCCGATCGCGTCGGCAGCCTGGGCGACCAGGTCCGCGGCGTCCGCCGGCGGCATCGGCTCGCCACCGAGCAGGGCCGACAGTGGCTGGCCCGGGACCAGCTCCATCACCAGGAACGGCCGCGGCCGGCCCGACCCGTCGGCGTCGGCGAGCTCGCCGAAGTCGAACACCGAGGCGACGTTCTGGTGGTGCAGGGCGGCGGCGTGCCGGGCCTCGGCCTCGAACCGGGCCACGAAGCTGGGGTCGTCGGCGTACTCGTGCTTGAGCACCTTCACCGCGACCTCGCGGTCGAGGACCAGGTCCGTGGCCCGCCACACCTCACCCATCCCGCCGGTCGCGATCCGGGTGTCGAGCCGGTACCGGCCCTGGGGACCTTGCTCCGTCGCCGGGACGCTGCCCGCGATGCCGGTCACCGGTTGATCACCGCCTCCATCACGCGCTTCGCGATCGGCGCGGCGAGACCGCTGCCGGAGATCGCGTCGCGGTCCACGCCGGCGTCCTCGACGAGCACGGCCACCGCGACCGCCGGGTTGTCGGCCGGTGCGAACGAGACGAACCAGGCGTAGGGCGGACGGTCCGGGGAGCTCTGCGCGGTGCCGGTCTTGCCGGCGACCTTGATGCCGGGGATCTGTGCCGGGGTGGCGGTGCCGCGGTCCACGACCTCGATCATCATCTGGGTCAGGTCCCGGGCCACGTCGGCGCTGACCGCGGTGCGGAACGGCTCCGGGTTGGTCTTCTCCAGCGGGTCGAGGTCGGGGGAGCGGACCTCGTCGACGAGGTAGGGCTTCATCACCGTGCCGCCGTTGGCGATGCCGGCGGTGACCATCGCCATCTGCAGAGGAGTCGAGGCGACGTCGAACTGGCCGATCGCCGACAGCGCGGTCTGCGGCTCGTCGGGGTCCTCCGGGAACCGGCTGGCGACCTGGCCGTTCAGGTCCTCCAGGTAGCGCTCGCCGAACCCGAACTTCTGGGCCTGCTCCCGCAGCGTGTCCGCACCGAGCTGCATGCCGAGGTAGCCGAAGGACACGTTGCAGGACACCATCAGCGCCTCGGTCAGCGTGATCCGGCGGCCCCCGCAGTCGCCGCCGCTGTCGTTGACCAGGTCCGTGTCGGTCTGGGGCAGGTCGAGGCTGGTCCCACCGGGCACCGTCGAGTCCGGTGTGTACTGCCCGCTGGAGAGCGCGGCCGCGGCGGTGACCAGCTTGAACGTCGAGCCCGGCGGGTAGACCTCCTGGATCGCGCGGTTCAGCAGCGGCTCCTCGGGGTTGCTCTGCAGCTGTTCCCAGGCGTCCTGCACCTTGCTGAGGTTGTGCGAGGCGAGCCGGTTCGGGTCGTAGGACGGCGAGGAGACCATCGCCAGGATCCCGCCCGTGGACGGGTCGATCGCCACCACCGCGCCCTCGACGTTGTTGCCCAGGGCACGCAGGCCGTCGTACGCCGCGTTCTGTGCCTGCGGGTCGATGGTCAGGGTGACGTCACCGCCCTCCGGCTCGCTGTTGCCGAACAGGTCGACGACGCGGTTGACGAACAGCCGCGGATCGGAGCCGGAGAGGATCTCGTTGTGGGTGAGCTCGACGGCGTTGCGGCCGTAGGTGTAGGAGTAGTAGCCGCTCAGGTGGGCGTACTTCTGCGGCTGCGGGTAGACCCGCTGGAACTCGAACTGGTCGTCGACCGGCTCGCTGCGCGCGATCGAGTTCCCGCTGACCAGGATCGCGCCGCGCTCGCGGGAGAACTCGGCGTCCCGCACCCGCTTGTTGTCGTTGCGTGAGTTGAGCTCGTCGGCCTGGAGGTACTGCAGGTAGGTCGCGTTGAGCAGCAGCGCCATGAACAGCGCCATGCAGAAGATGGACATGGTCCGGATCGGCTTGTTCATCGGGTCATCACCACCTGGGTGGCGTCGTCGTCGGTGGGCCGCGACAGGTCGGGCAGCGGTCGGCGGGCCTGGTCGGAGATCCGCAGCAGCAGCGCGATGATCGCCCAGTTCGCGACCAGCGACGAGCCGCCGTAGGACATGAAGGGGGTGGTCAGGCCGGTGAGCGGGATCAGCTTGGTGACCCCGCCGATGACGACGAAGACCTGAAGCGCGAAGGTCACCGCGAGACCGGTGGCGACGAGCTTGCCGAACGCGTCGCGGCAGACGAGTGCCGTGCGCAGGCCGCGTTCGACGATCAGCCCGTAGAGCACGATGATCGCCATCACCCCGGTGAGGCCGAGCTCCTCGCCCATCGCGGCGATGATGAAGTCGGAGTAGGAGAACGGGATCAGGGTGGGGTCGCCCTGGCCGAGCCCGCGACCGACCAGACCGCCCCAGGCCATGCCGTACATGCCCTGCACGATCTGGTAGCTGCCGGCGTCGCTGGGAAACGGGTTGATCCAGGAGTCGACCCGGGACTGGACGTGGCTGAAGGCCAGGAAGCCGACGTAGGACCCGATGGCGAACAGGGTGCCGCCCACCACCAGCCAGCCGGGCCGCTCGGTGGCCACGTAGAGCATCACCAGGAACAGGCCGAAGAACAGCAGCGACGAGCCGAGGTCCTTCTGGAAGACCAGGACGCCGAGGCTGACCAGCCACATCGCCAGGATCGGGCCGAGGTCACGGCCGCGCGGGAAGTCGATCCCGGCGAACCGGCGGCCGGCCAGGGCCAGTGCGTCACGGTGCAGCACCAGGTAGCCGGCGAAGAAGATCACCAGGCAGACCTTGGCGACCTCACCGGGCTGGAAGCTGAGCGGCCCGATGTTGATCCAGATCCGGGCGCCGTTGATCGTGGTGCCGAGCACCGGCAGCAGCGGCATCACCAGCAGCACCAGGGCGGCGAACCCGGAGGTGTAGGTGAACGCCTGGAGCCTGCGGTGGTCGCGGAGCAGGATCAGCACCGCCCCGAACAGGACCACGCCGAGCGTCATCCAGATCAGCTGGTCGCGGGCGAACGTGTTCGCCTCCTCGTTCTGCGCCAGGTTCGCCAGGTCGATCCGGTGGATCATCGCCAGGCCGAGTCCGTTGAGTGCCGCCACGACCGGCAGCAGGACGGGATCGGCGTACGGCGCGAAGATCCGCACCACGATGTGGCAGGCGATGCACAGCGCGGTCAGCCAGCCGGCGTACGCGACCATGTTCGCGGGGATGGTGCCCTCGACGCCGAGTCCGACCGCGGCGTAGGCGCCGACCCCGACCATCAGGCTGAGCACGAGCAGGAACAGCTCGGCCCCGCGCCTGCGGCGGTGCACGAAGCCCATCAGCGGGCTGGGTGCGCTCATGATGTCGCCTCGACGCAGTTCTCGGGAGCCTCGGTCGGCGACGGGGTCGGGGTCGGAGTCGGGCTGGGCGTCGGACTCGGCGAGGGGGTCACGGAAGGCCGCTGGGTCCGGTCACCGCCGGGCCGGTCGCCGCCCGGCCGGTCGCCGCGCGGACGCTCCGTCGCGGTCGGGGTCGGCGTGGGGGTCGGCGTGGGCTCGGGCTCGGGGCAGATCCGCACGAAGCCCTGCAACCGGTCCACGATGCCCTCGGCGTCCTCGCGGCCGTCGGCGCTGATCCCGCCACGGACCTGGTCCGCGCGGAAGTCGGGAAGCGTGTCCAGCTCGATGTCGGTCGTCTCGTAGACCGAGGTCAGCGTGATCCCCGGAAGGTCCGCCTGGACGCCCTGGTAGATCGCGACGTTCTCGCCGTCGGCGGCCACGTAGTACTGGTCCTGGGTCCAGTTGTAGGCCATCGCCCCGAGCAGCCACACCACCAGGCCGAGCACGACCAGCACCGCGAGCCGGCGCAGCCACACGAAGCGCCGAGGGGGCCGCGGTGCGTAACGCAGCTCCTCCGGGTCGACCGAGTCCGGGTCGCTGCCCGGAACCGGCTCCAGCTCGCCGGTGTCGCCGGAACGGTGGCCGCGGAAGAAGCTCTTGGAGGTGGCACCGGCCCTGCGCGGCTGCTCGGCCGCGGCACCGACCAGCATCGGTCCGGTCGCGGTCGCCGCGACCGTCTCCTCGTCGACGGCCGCGTCCGTCTCCACCACGTCGGCGACCACACACGTGATGTTGTCGCTGCTGCCCGCCTCCAACGAGGCCCGGATCAGCTCGACGACGGCGTAGTCGACGGTGCCGGTGCTCAGGATGTCGGTCAGCCGGTCGTTGTCGAGCACCCCCGAGCAGCCGTCGCTGCACAGCAGCACCCGGTCACCTGGAGCGAGCTCGAGCAGGAACAGGTCCGGGTCGGTCTCGTGCACCCCGTCGACCGCGCGCAGGATCAGGTTGCGGTGCGGGTGGACCCGTGCCTCGTCCTCGGTGATCCGGCCCTCGTCGATGAGGCCCTGCACGAACGTGTGGTCCTTCGTGAGCTGGCTGAGCTCGCCGTCGCGGAGCAGGTAGCCGCGGCTGTCACCGATGTGGCCGACCCCGATCCGGTTCCCGTCGAACAGGGCCGCCGTGACCGTCGTACTCGTGCCCTCCAGCTCCGGGTCGTCGTCGACCAGCTCGGCGATCCGGTCGTGCGCGCGGTGGATGGCGCCGGCGAGCGCCTCGAGCAGGTCCTCGGGCGGCGGTGCGTCGAGGCGTCGCAGGATCTGTACGGCGGTGCTGCTCGCGATGTCACCGCGCGCGGCACCCCCGACACCGTCGGCGATGACCAGCAGGCGCTCGCTCGCGAATCCGGAGTCCTGGTTGTCCTTGCGCACCCGACCCACGTCGGACAGCGCGGCGTACCGCAGGCTCAGGCTCATCGAGGAGGCCTACTTCCTCAGCTCGAGAGTGGTCTTGCCGATGCGGACCTGCGATCCCAGCTGAAGCGTGGTCGGCTGGGTGAGCCGTTGGGTGCCGATGTAGGTGCCGTTGGTGGAGCCGAGGTCCTCGACGAACCACTGGTCCCCCGAGCTGGCGATCCGGGCGTGCCGGGTCGACACGTAGTCGTCGTCGAGCCGGATCGCCGCGTCGCTGCCCCGGCCGATCAGCAGTGGAGCCTCGTCGAGCGAGATCTGCTCACCGGCGTTCGCGCCGTCGATGATCGCGACGTGGGTCGGGGCACCCCGGGGCCGCCGCGCAGGCTTGGGCCGGTTCTTCGCCGCCTGCCGCTGTGCGCGCCGCTCCGCTCGTGGCGTCGACTCGATCCGTGCCCCGAACATGTCCGAGCGGACCACCGAGATCGCCGAGAGCACGAAGATCCACAGGATCGCCAGGTAGGCGAACCGGATCAGCACCAGGGTGAGCTCAGACATCGCCACCCTCCCGCCGTGTGACGAAGTGGATCGTCATCGTGGTGTTGCCGATCTTCAGGGTCGCACCGTCGTCGAGGCTGGCCTGCTCCACGCGCCGGCCGTTGACGTGGATCCCGTTCGTGGAGCCCAGGTCGACCACACTGACCTGCGGGGCGGTCTCGTTCGGAAAGACCCGGATCTCGGCGTGTCGCCGCGAGACACCTGGGTCGTTGATGCGCAGGTCCGCCTCGGTGCCGCGGCCGATGACCAGGCCCGGAGGTTCGAGCGGGTGCTTCATCCCGTTCACCTCGAGCATCACCGTGGCCCGGCGTACCGCCGTGTCGCTGACGCTCCGGTCCGCGGCGGGGGTCACCTTGGCCAGCGCGGCGCTGCGCACCCGGAACCGGCCGGTGCCGAGCTCGTCGACCTTGTCGAAGCTGATCGAGACCGGGCCGGTGAACACGTAGCTCTGCTCGTGGGCGTGCTCGCGGAGCATGTCGGTGAGCTCCTCGGCCAGCGTGGAGCCGTACGGCGCGAGCCGCTCGTGGTCCGCGGCGGAGAGCTCGACGTGGAAGCTGTTGGGAACCAGCCGCCGGTTGCGGGACAGGATCTGCGCCGAGTTGTCGACCTCACGCTGCAGGGCGGCGGCGACCTCGACCGGCTGGACGGCGCTGCGGAAGGCCTTGGCGAAGGCGCCGGAGACGAGCGTTTCGAGGCGGTTCTCGAACCGCTGGAACATTCCCATGTCGCCTCCTTCCTGCCTGTCGTTCGCTTCCGGTTGCCCGGGGGTGAACCCGTAATTGTGCATGACGGCGACGCCGGGGGGTTATCCGACTCAATCGCATCGTATCGGGCTGCTCCATGGCGGATCGGCGTCGGTTTGGGGACGATCGACCTCGTGGGATAACCTGAGCGGGCTTCACGCGCGAGTGGCGGAATAGGCAGACGCGCACGGTTCAGGTCCGTGTGCCCGAAAGGGCGTGGGGGTTCAACTCCCCCCTCGCGCACGTGTGGCTGGGAAACCAGCACAAGCCGGACGGTCGACCAGGCCGTCCGGCTTTCGCGTTCCCGGGACCGCCACTCAGTTGCAACGGCATCGAAGCCCGGCTCGGATGATGCCGTTGCGACTGACTGCCGGGGATGCGGGCGGTGTGGCAGCCTGGTGCCGTGAGGACGACTCTGGTGGTGGTGGGCCTTCTGCTCGCCGTGGTGGGTGCGTTGTGGACGTTCCAGGGCCTCGGCTACGTCGGCGGCAGCCCGATGACCGACGAGTCCGTCTGGGCGGTGGTCGGCCCGATCGTCGCCGGCCTCGGCGTGGCGCTCGCCTGGGTGGCCTGGCGTGGACCCGGCAACCGGTAGCTCGCGATGGTTTGGCGCGCCGCCAGGCGGGCACCGTCGGCCCGTGGCTGACACAGCAGGTACGACGGACGCGGCCGGTGTGCTCTTCGACGTCGACGGGACCCTGCTCGACACGAACTACCTGCACGTCCTGGCCTGGTGGCAGGCGTTCCGCGACACCGGTCATGACGAGGTGACCATGGCGAGCATCCACCGGGCCATCGGGATCGCGAGCGAAGGCCTCGTCGAGCACCTGGTCGGTCGGGCGGACGACGCCGCGGTGGAAGCGCACACCCGACGCTACGAGGCGCTGCGCGACCAGGTCGTCGCCTTTCCCAGGACCGCAGAGCTGGTCGAGGCGTGCGCGAAGCAGGGGCTCACCGTGGTCCTCGCCACCAGCGGCAAGGAGGCCGACCTCGAGTGGATGGTCCCGGCCGTCGGCGCAGGGAAGAGCATCGCCGGGGCAACCACCTCCTCGGCGGTCGACCAGGCGAAGCCGGCTCCGGACCTCCTCTCCGCCGCGATGGCCGAGCACGGCCTGTCGCCGAAGCGGACCGTGGTCGTCGGCGACACCGTGTGGGACGTCGAGTCCGCGCGGCGCGCGCAGCTGCCCTGCATCGCGCTCACCTGCGGCGGGATTTCCCGTGCTGAGCTGCTCGAGGCCG
>JAICRS010000022.1 GCA_025966335.1 Nocardioidaceae bacterium | reverse complement strand
GGGGCCGGTGTGTCCGTGCACCGCACCGACTGCACCAACGCGGTCAGCCTCAAGAGCCAGCCGGAGCGGATGGTCGACGTCGAGTGGGCGCCGACCGCGAAGTCGATGTTCCTGGTCAACATCCAGGTCGAGGCGCTCGACCGGGCCCGGCTGCTGTCCGACATCACCAAGGTGCTCTCGGACGTGCACGTCAACATCCTGTCCGCGTCCCTGCAGACAACGCGCGACCGCGTTGCGAAGAGCCGGTTCACCTTCGAGATGGGCGACCCGAAGCACCTCGGCCACGTCCTCAAGGCGGTCCGCTCCGTCGACGGTGTCTTCGACGCCTACCGGGTCACCCAGTAGGGGCGGACCCGGCAGTCAGCCGGAGAACTCGTCGAGCGCCCTCCGGGCCTCGGTGAGCCAGCCCTTGCGGGCCTCGATCGCCGCCGCGTGCTCCTCGGCCTTCCGGGTGTTGCCCGCAGCAACCGCCTTGTCGTGCTTGGCCTGGAGGTCGGCGAGCGAGGACTCCAGCTGCGCCACCGTGTCGGCGGCGCGGGCCCGGGCCTCCGGGTTGGAGCGCCGCCACTGGTCGTCCTCGACGCCGCGGATCGCCTGCTCCACCTTGCGGATCCGGCCCTCGAGGTCCTTCATCCGGTCACGGGGTACCTTGCCGGCCGCGTCCCAGCGCTCGGCGATGTCGCGGAACGCCTCCCGGGCCGCCTTCAGGTCGGTCACCGGCAGCAGCGCCTCGGCCTCGACCAGCAGGGCTTCCTTCTTCTCGGCGTTCGCCGCGAACTCGCGGTCCAGCTCGGCGTTGGCCGCGTCCCGGGCACCGAAGAACTTGTCCTGCGCACCGCGGAACCGCTTCCACAGCTGGTCGTCGACGCCCTTGGGGGCCGGGCCCGCGGACTTCCACTCCCGCATCAGGTCGCGGTACTTGCCCGACGTCGGCCCCCAGTCGGTCGAGTCGGCCAGCTCCTCCGCCGCGACCACGAGCCTCTCCTTGACCGCCCGCGCCGAGTCGCGCTTCTCGTTGACCTCGGCGAAGTGCGCCTTGCGGCGACGGGTGTAGGTGGTGCGGGCGGTGGAGAACCGGCGCCACAGCGTGTCGTCGGTGCTCTTGTCGAGCCGGGGCAAGGCCTTCCACTCGTCGAGCAGCTCGCGCATCCGGTTGGCGCCGTTGCGCCAGTCGTTGCTCTCGGAGATCTTCTCGGCCTCGGTGGCGATCTTCTCCTTGTGCCCCTTGGCCTCCTCGACCTTCTTGGCGCGCTCGGCCTTGCGCTGCTCGCGGCGTTCGTTGATGGTGCCGGTCAGCGCGTCGAGGCGGGTGTTCAGCCCGTCGAGGTCACCGACGGCCTGGGCCTCCGCGATCGAGCCGCGCACCTGCTTCACCGAGGCGGCGGCCTCGTCGGGGGCGAGCGTGCCCGCCTTCACCCGCTGCTCGAGCAGGTCCACCTCGAAGGCGAGGTCGTCGTACCGCTTCTTGAAGAACGCCAGTGCCTCCGCGGGGCCGCCGTCGGGCCACTGTCCGACCTTGCGCTCACCCTGCTGGGTGCGCACGTACACGGAGCCGTCCTCGGACACACGGCCCCACTGGTCCGTTGCCTGGTCGCTCTCGGAGCTATTCACCGGTTACCTCAATGTTCAGCGGTCGGGTGCGGTCCACAGACCCAGCATCGTAGCCACCTCGGCCGGTCCGGGCGTGCCGCAGACCGGACCGCGTACGACGCCGCCGGCTGTTGGTGACCACGGCAGGGAAGTCTAGGTGCCAGTGCACCGTGCAGGCACCGGCTTTCCGGCTACAACCGGATAACGCCCGCGGCCGGGCACGGTTAACGAGCGCGACGGGCGGCTCGGTAGGCTGCAACGGTCGAATGCGCCTCGTTGCGCACCCAACACCATCAGGAGAGGCACGCGTGCTGATTGCAGGCTTCCCGGCAGGCCCGTGGGGCACGAACTGCTACGTGGTCGCCACCGGCCCCGGTCAGGAGTGCGTGGTCGTCGACCCCGGCAAGGACGCCGCCCAGGGCGTCGCCGATGTGGTGCGTGAGCACAACCTGAAGCCCGTCTCGGTCCTGGTCACCCACGGACACGTCGACCACATGTGGTGCGTGGCTCCGGTGGCGGGGACGTACGACGCGACCGCCTACATCCACCCCGACGACCGGCACCTGCTCGCGAACCCGATGGCCGCGATGTCACCGGAGACGGCGGGGATGCTGCTCGGCGGGATGTACGAGTTCGCCGAGCCCGACTCCGTGGCCGAGCTCGGCGACGGGCAGCGTCTCGAGCTCGCCGGCCTCGAGTTCCTCGTGGACCACACCCCCGGCCACACCGAGGGCTCGGGCACCTTCCGCTCGCCGTACCAGCAGGACGACGTCGCCGAGGTGATGTTCTCCGGCGACCTGCTCTTCGCCGGCTCGATCGGCCGCACCGACCTGCCCGGCGGGGACCACCCGACCATGCTGCGCACGCTCACGGACAAGGTCCTCACCCTGCCCGACAACATCGTGGTGCTGCCCGGTCACGGCGAGCAGACCAGCATCGGTCGGGAGCGGGCCACCAACCCGTACCTTCTCGACCTGATCGCCCGCGCCGGCGAGAGCAGCGATGTGGGCGGCGCCCGACCAGGCACCAACCGAGGCCTCTGACGACGATGAGCAAGCCGACCCCGCTCAGCGGGTTCCCCGAGTTCCTTCCCGACCAGCGGTTCGTCGAGCTGCACATCCTCGACCGGCTGCGGCGGGTCTTCGAGCTGCACGGTTTCGCGCCCGTGGAGACCCGCTCCGTCGAGCCGCTCGACCAGCTCCTGCGCAAGGGGGAGACCTCCAAGGAGGTCTACGTCCTGCGCCGGCTGCAGGCCGGCGACGAGGGCGGTGACGCCGGGATCGGGCTGCACTTCGACCTGACGGTTCCGTTCGCCCGCTACGTCCTCGAGAACGCCGGCCGGTTGGAGTTCCCGTTCCGCCGCTACCAGATCCAGAAGGTCTGGCGTGGCGAGCGGCCGCAGGAGGGCCGGTTCCGGGAGTTCACCCAGGCCGACATCGACATCGTCGGCAGGGACACCCTCGGCTTCCACCACGACATCGAGGTGGCGCGGGTGATGGCGGAGGCGCTGGCCTCCCTGTCCGAGCTCGTGCCCGCGATGCGGCTTCAGGTCAACAACCGCAAGCTGATCCAGGGCTTCTACGCCGGCATCGGCGCCACCGACGTCGACGCGGTGATGCGTGTGATCGACAAGATCGACAAGGTTCCCGCCGAGGTGGTCGCCAAGATGCTCGTCGACGAGGCGGGCCTCGACGACGAGCAGGCGCAGCGGTGCCTGCAGCTGGCGGAGATCCGCAGCACCGACACCTCGTTCGTGGAGCGGGTCCGGGCGCTCGGCGTGAGCAACGAGCAGCTCGAGGGGGGCCTCGAGGAGCTCGCCGCCGTCGTGGACGGCTGCGCCTCGGTGACCAGCGACCGGTTCACCGTGGAGGCCGACCTGCGCATCGCGCGGGGGCTCGACTACTACACCGGCACCGTGTTCGAGACCGTGATGGCGGGCTTCGACGGGCTCGGGTCGATCTGCTCCGGCGGCCGTTACGACTCGTTGGCCAGCGACGGACGTACGACGTACCCGGGAGTCGGGATCTCCCTGGGAGTGAGCCGGATGCTCGTGCCGCTGCTCGGTAGAGGAGTCCTCGATGCCAGCCGCAGCGTGCCGTCCGCGGTGCTCGTCGCCCTGCCCGACGAGGACTCCCGGGCGGCCTGCGACCAGATCGCCCAGCAGCTTCGGAAGAACGGCATCCCGGCCGAGGTGGCCGCCTCCGCGCAGAAGTTCGGCAAGCAGATCCGCTACGCCGAGCGACGCGGCATCCCCTACGTGTGGTTCCCCGCCGCCGACGGCAGCCACCAGGTCAAGGACATCCGCTCCGGCGAACAGGCCGACGCCGACCCCGCTTCCTGGCGGCCGGCCGCCGAGGACCTGGCCCCTACTGTGACAGCGCAGCACAGCAACACTTCACCAGCGAGCTGAGGAGCTTTCGTGATCCGCACCCATGACGCCGGCAGCCTCCGGGCCGACCACGTCGGACAGACCGTCACCCTGGCCGGGTGGGTGGCCCGGCGCCGCGACCACGGCGGCGTGGCCTTCATCGACCTGCGCGAGGTCTCCGGGGTCGTCCAGGTGGTGATCCGGGACGAGGAGGTCGCCCACAACCTCCGCTCGGAGTACTGCCTGAAGATCACCGGCGAGGTCGCCGTGCGCCCCGAGGGCAACCAGAACCCGAACCTGCCGACCGGCGACATCGAGGTGATCGCCGCACAGGTCGAGGTCCTCAGCGAGGCCGCCCCGCTGCCGTTCCCGATCGACGAGCACGCCGAGGTGGGGGAGGAGGTGCGGCTCGCCCACCGCTACCTCGACCTGCGCCGTCCCGGCCCCGCCGCCGCGCTCCGGCTCCGCAGCGAGGTCAACCGGGCGGCCCGCGAGGTGCTCAACTCTCAAGGTTTCGTCGAGGTCGAGACTCCGACCCTGACCCGCTCCACCCCGGAGGGGGCCCGGGACTTCCTCGTCCCCGCCCGTCTCCAGCCGGGCAGCTGGTACGCGCTGCCGCAGAGCCCGCAGCTGTTCAAGCAGCTGCTGATGGTCGCCGGGATGGAGCGGTACTTCCAGATCGCCCGCTGCTACCGCGACGAGGACTTCCGCGCCGACCGGCAGCCCGAGTTCACCCAGCTCGACATCGAGATGAGCTTCGCCGACCAGGACGACGTGATCGCGCTCGCCGAGGAGGTGCTCAAGGCGGTCTGGAACCTGGTCGGCCACGAAATCAAGACCCCCGTCGAGCGGATCACCTACGCCGAGGCGATGCAGCGGTACGGCACCGACAAGCCCGACCTGCGGATGGGCCTCGAGCTGGTCGAGTGCACCGAGTTCTTCAAGGACACCCCGTTCCGGGTGTTCCAGGCGCCGTACGTCGGGGCCGTGGTCATGCCCGGCGGGGCCGACCAGCCCCGCAAGCAGCTCGACGCCTGGCAGGACTGGGCCAAGCAGCGTGGCGCCAAGGGCCTCGCCTACGTCCTGGTCGGCGCCGACGGCGAGCTCGGCGGACCCGTGGCGAAGAACCTCAGCGACCAGGAGAAGGACGGCATCGCCGCGCACGTCGGCGCACAGCCGGGGGACTGCATCTTCTTCGCCGCCGGCCCGGTCAAGTCCTCCCGTGCCCTGCTCGGGGCCGCCCGCCTCGAGATCGGACGCCGCGGCGGCCTGATCGACGAGTCTGCGTGGAGTTTCGTCTGGGTGGTGGACGCACCGCTGTTCGAGCCGGCCGGAGAAGCGACGGCTGCCGGTGACGTGGCGGTCGGCAGCGGCGCCTGGACGGCGGTCCACCACGCGTTCACCGCGCCGAAGCCGGAGTCGGCCGACACCTTCGACACCGACCCCGGCTCGGCGCTCGCCTACGCCTACGACATCGTCTGCAACGGCAACGAGATCGGCGGTGGCTCGATCCGTATCCACCGTGAGGACGTGCAGAAGCGGGTGTTCGCAGTGATGGGGCTCGCCGAGGCGGAGGCCCAGGAGAAGTTCGGTTTCCTGCTCGAGGCGTTCAAGTACGGCGCGCCGCCGCACGGAGGGATCGCGTTCGGCTGGGACCGGATCTGTGCCCTGCTCAGCGGCACCGACTCGATCCGCGACGTGATCGCGTTCCCGAAGACCGGTGCGGGCTACGACCCGCTGACCGCCGCACCCGCGCCGATCACGTCGGAGCAGCGGGCCGAGGCCGGCGTTGACGCCGTTCCCGAGGAGGAGGACGCGCCGGCCGAGTAGGCCGCTCCAGCCGGAGGAAGACGCTCGGCCCACGTTCGCCTGGCGGACGCGAACTCGTCGGTATCAGATCGTTACCTGTCGGGGGCCAAAGTTTGCCTGAGCGTCGTCTAAAGTCGGCTCGGCTCGTACGTCGAGAACTGTGTCGCACCCCACCGGGCAACGGCAGTGACGCGGGGCCAGCCTCGTACCAGAAAGGTGGCCATGGGAATCCAGCCCACGGAGCTCGTCGTTTCGAATACCGACGAACCGGAGGTCAAGTCACAAGACGTCGCGGGACGGTCCCCAACACAGATCGCGTTGGATCGTCTGCGCCACGACAAGATCGCCATGGTCTGTCTGGCCGTCGTGGCCGTCTTCGTGCTGATCGCCATCTTCGCGCCGCTGCTGACCGACCTCTTCGGGGTCGAGCTCGAGGGCGGTGACCCGGTCACCGACACCAAGGCGGACAGCTTCCCGGCCATCGGCCCGCCGGACTACGGCTTCACCTGGGAGGCCCCGTTGGGCCTCGAGCCCCGCACCGGCAACGACCTGCTCGCCGAGTGGTTCTACGGCGCCCGCACCTCGCTCGGGGTCGCCACCTTCGCCACCGTCGCTGCGACGCTCATGGGCATCGTCATCGGCCTCGTCGCCGGGTTCGCCCGCGGCTGGCTGGACCGGGTCATCGCCTTCGTCATCGACATCTTCCTGTCGCTGCCGTTCATCCTCGTCGCGCTGGCACTGGCGCCGATCATCGTGTCCCGGTTCGGTGCCCAGCCGGAGCGGCTCGAGTTCGTCCAGCTCTGCGCGCTGCTGTTCGTGCTCTCCGTCTTCGGCTGGATGACCCTGGCCCGCCTGATCCGCGGCGAGGTGCTCTCACTGCGTGAGCGGGAGTTCGTCCAGGCCGCCCGGGTGATCGGCGTCCCGACCCGCAGCATCCTGTTCAAGGAGCTGCTGCCCAACCTCGTGGCACCCATCGTGGTGTCGATCTCGCTCGGTCTGCCGGCCTTCGTCACCGCCGAGGCCGGCCTGGCCTTCCTCGGCATCGGCGTGGTCGGGATCCCCTCGTGGGGCCAGACCGTGAACCGTGCTGTCGAGTTCTTCAGCACCTATCCGCTCTTCCTCTATGCGCCGGTCGTCGGGATCTGTCTCCTGGTGATCGCGCTGAACCTCCTAGGCGACGCCGTGCGCGACGCCTTCGACCCCAAGACTCGCCGGTGAATCTGACACCGATCGAGAGCATCGACCAGCCAAGAAAGGTGGGTACACCTAGATGCGATTGAAGAAACCTGCAGTGGCTTTGGCTACTGCAGCACTTATGACGCTTGCTGCCTGTGGAGGCGGAAGCGGCACCGGGACCGACCCCGGTAGCGAGAACACCGGCACCATCGAGGGCGGCAACGCCGGATCGGGCAAGAACCCAGACGCCCAGGCACCCGCCGAGGTCCCCGAGGACGCGACCGAGGGTGGCACGTTCACCGTTCTCACGGTCAACGTCCCGTCCACGCTCGACCCGACCCAGGCCTACTACACCGACTCGACCGCGATCCTGTCGGACCTCGTGACGCGTTCGCTCACGCAGTACGCCTACGTCGACGGCGAGATGGTGCTGATCCCCGACATGGCGACCGACCTCGGCCGCCCGAACGAGGACAACACCGAGTGGACCTTCACCCTGCGTGAGGGCCTGAAGTACGAGGACGGCACCGACGTCAAGGCCGAGGACGTGGCGTACGCGATCAAGCGTTCGTTCGCGATCGAGGAGCTGCCGGACGGTCCGACCTACCAGACGACGTTCTTCCTGGACGGCGACAAGTACAAGGGTCCGTTCCAGGACGGCACCGACTACGCGGGCGTCGAGGTCAACGGAAACGACATCACCATCAAGATGCGTCGTCCGTTCACCGACATGGACTACTACGCCTCGTTCCCGGCCTTCACCGCCATCCCGGAGGCCAAGGACAACCCGGCGACCTACGGCCGGCACCCGCTGGCCACCGGCCCCTACAAGTTCGCTGACTACAAGCCCGGCACCTCGCTGACGCTGGTCAAGAACGAGTTCTGGGACCCGGAGACCGACCCGGGCCGCATCCAGATGGTCGACGGCTGGGAGTTCAAGTTCGGCCAGGACTCGGCCAAGCTCGAGAACGTCATCATCAACGACACCGGCGAGGCGCAGACGACGCTGACCTACGACAACGTCACCGCGTCGGGCTACCGCTCGATCCAGGAGGACCCCGACCGTCTGGTCACCGGGACCTCGCCCTGCACGTTCATGTGGTTCCTCGACATGACCAAGATCACCGACATCAACGTCCGCAAGGCCATCGGGTACGCCTACCCGTACCGCGCCGCGTGGAAGGCCGCCGGTGAGATCGAGGGCGTCACGCGCGTTCCGGGCACCAGCATCCTGCCTCCGGGCACCGCTGGCCGGGTGGAGTACGACCCGCTGGGCATCAAGGGCGTCAACACCGACCCCGAGAAGTCCAAGGAGCTCCTCCAGGAAGCCGGCGCGATGGGCTACGAGATCAAGTTCCTGTTCGCGTCCGACGACGCCCTGTCGGTCCAGGCCAAGGACCAGCTCGTCAACGGCCTCGAGGCGGGCGGCTTCAAGGCCACCCCGATCGCCTCGACGCTGGAGACAATCCGCACCGACCGCACCGACTACGACTCGCCGATCAACGTCCGCTCCAGCGGATGGTGCTCGGACTGGCCGTCCGGTGGTTCGTGGTTCCCGGCCCAGTGGTCCGGCGACCTGGTGGGTCTCGAGGGCATGCCCAACCCGTCCAACTTCAAGGTTGCCGAGATGGACGCGCTGCAGGACAAGATCCTGGACACGATGACCCCCGAGGAAGCAGCTGCTGCCTGGGGCGAGTTCGACAAGAAGATGCAGACCGAGTACTACCCGGCGGTTGTCACCGGTTACTCCGGCACTGCGATGATTCACGGCTCGAAGGTCGGCGGCATGGAGAACGACAACGTTCGCGGTATGCCGACGTTCCAGCGGATGTACATCACCGAGTGACGTACGTCTGACTGAATCGAGTGCCTGATTCTGGGCACTCAGAGTCACCCCCGATGGGGGCGGGTCACCACCCGCCCCCATCGGTCCGATCAATCACAGGAGCCAACGGATGTTCGGCTACATCATTCGTCGCGCGGTGTCGGGAATCCTCGTCCTGCTCGCGACATCGGTTGCGGTGTTCGCACTGTTCTTCTACGGGCCCTCCAACCCGGCCCTGGCCTACTGCCCCGAGACCCGGTGCACGCCAGAGCGACTCGCGAACATCACCGAGAGCCTCGGACTGGACCGTCCGGTGCTCGAGCAGTACGGCGGGTACATGAAGGGGATCGTGGCCGGCAACGACTTCGAGGCCGGTGCCATATCCATCCCCTGCGACGCCCCGTGCCTGGGCGTCTCCTTCAAGCTTCGCGTCGACGTGGCCGACTACCTGTTGGCGCGGTTCCCGGCCACCCTGTCCCTCGCGGTCGGCGGTGTCGCCATCGCGGTGACCCTGGGCACCGCGCTGGGCATCTTCGCGTCCAGAGTCAGGGGCACGCTCGCCGACAAGCTGATCGTGGGCAGCAGCCTGGTCATCAACGCCGTCCCCTACTACCTGGTCGCGCTCCTTGCCTTCCTGTACCTGATCAGCGAGTGGGGGATCTTCCCGCAGAGCGGGTACGTCTCACCGTTCACGGCCGGACCGATCTCCTGGGCGGCGGGACTCCTGTTGCCCTGGCTGGTGATCGGCATCACCTCCTCGACGCAGTACGCCCGGTTCAGCCGCGGCTCGATGATCGAGTCGATGAACGAGGACTACGTGCGCACGGCGCGCGCCAAGGGTCTCAGCGACCGCATGGTCACGCTGAAGCACGCGCTGCGCTCGGCCGTCGTGCCGGTGGTCACGATCATGGGCCTCGAGTTCGCGGCCCTGCTCGCGGGCACGATCTTCACCGAACGGATCTTCGACATCCAGGGCATCGGAAAGACCGCGCTGGACGCGATCGGCACCAAGGACCTTCCGATCATCGCGGCCACGGTCCTCATCGCCGCAGCGTTCGTCGTCACCGCGAACATCGTCGTGGACATCATCTACAGCCTGCTCGACCCGAGGGTGCGCCTGTCATGACCGAAGCTTCGAACTTCCTGACCGAGCAGAACGCCCGGGAGGCAGACCAACGCCGCGCCGACGGACCCGGCTTCGAGGGTCCCTACCTGGTCGTCGAGAACCTGCACGTCAGCTTCCCGACGGCGGACGGGACCGTGCAGGCGGTCACCGACATGAGCTACAGCCTGGAGCAGGGCAAGACGCTCGGCATCGTGGGCGAGTCCGGCTCGGGCAAGAGCGTCTCCTCGATGGCGATCATGGGTCTGCACGACATGAAGCGCACGCACATGACCGGCTCCATCCGGGTCGGGGGCCGAGAGATCGTGGGCCTGTCGAACAACAAGATGCAGTCGCTGCGCGGCGGCGAGGTCGCGATGATCTTCCAGGACCCGCTCAGCTCGCTGCACCCGTTCTACTCGATCGGCAGCCAGATCTCCGAGGCCTACCTCGCGCACAACAAGGTGTCCCGGTCCAAGGCCAAGGCCAAGGCCGTCGAGATGCTCGATCGGGTGGGGATCCCGCAGGCCCGCAGCCGCGTCGACGACTACCCGCACCAGTTCTCCGGCGGTATGCGGCAGCGGGCGATGATCGCGATGGCGCTGGTCAACGACCCGAAGCTGCTGATCGCCGACGAGCCGACCACCGCCCTCGACGTGACGGTCCAGGCACAGATCCTGGACCTGCTCCAGGAGCTCCAGCGCGACTTCAACTCGGCGATCATCATCATCACCCACGACCTCGGAGTGGTCGCGGAGATGGCCGACCAGGTGCTGGTGATGTACGGCGGCCGCGCCGTCGAGCACGGGCCGACCAAGGAGCTGCTGACCCACCCGGAGATGCCCTACACCTGGGGGCTGCTCTCCAGTGTCCCCGACGTCACCGCCGACACCTCGGGCCGGCTGATCCCGATCCCGGGCAACCCGCCGAGCCTGCTGAACCCGCCGTCGGGATGCTCGTTCCACCCCCGCTGCCCGCACCGGGACAAGGTGCCCGGTGACCTGTGCCGCACGGAGCTGCCGCTGCTCGTCGAGGGCACCCGGGGACCCGAGCACCTCAAGCGCTGCCACCTCGCGAACCCAGACATGATCTACGAGACCGAGGTTCTGCCCGAGATCGCTCCGGACCTGGTCGACCTGACCGTCGCCGACGGGGCCGACCACGTTGCGCCGGAAAACCGGTGATGAGGACAATGACTTCCATGACACAACCTGAGGTCGCTGCTGCGCCTGCGTCCACCGACGGCTCCGGGCAGCGCCCGATCCTCGAGGTGACCAACCTCCGCAAGTACTTCCCGGTGCAGTCCGCGGGCGTCATCCGCCGCACCATCGGTCACGTCCAGGCCGTCGACGGGGTCTCCTTCCAGGTCGAGCAGGGCGGCGCGCTCGGTCTGGTCGGTGAGTCCGGTTGCGGCAAGTCCACGACCGGCCGGCTGATCACCCGGCTGCTCGACCCGACCTCGGGGTCGATGAAGTTCAACGGGCGCGAGATCGGCAACCTGTCGAACAAGCAGATGCTGCCGTTGCGCAAAGAGATCCAGATGATCTTCCAGGATCCCTACAGCTCGCTGAACCCCCGGCACACCGTCGGCACCATCGTCGGCACCCCGCTCAGGGTCCACAAGATGGTCCCCGACAAGCAGGTGCTGACCCGGGTCAAGGAGCTGCTCGAGGTCGTCGGTCTCAACCCCGAGCACTACAACCGCTACCCCTCGGAGTTCTCCGGTGGGCAGCGGCAGCGGATCGGGGTGGCACGCGCCCTCGCGCTGCAGCCGAAGGTGCTGGTGGCCGACGAGCCGGTGTCCGCGCTCGACGTGTCGATCCAGGCGCAGGTGGTGAACCTTCTGCAGGACGTGCAGAAGGAGTTCAACATCGCGTTCCTGTTCATCGCCCACGACCTCGCCGTGGTCCGCCACTTCTGCCCCGACGTGGCGGTGATGTACCTCGGCAAGATCGTGGAGATCGCCGACCGCGAGACCCTCTACGCCCGCCCCCACCACCCCTACACGCAGGCCCTGCTGTCCGCCGTCCCGGACGTGAAGCAGGCGGCCATCGGCGGCCGCCGCGAGCGGATCCGCCTCGAGGGCGACGTACCCAGCCCGGTGAACCCGCCGTCGGGTTGCCGGTTCCGCACCCGGTGCTGGATGGCGCAGGACATCTGCGCCAAGCAGGAGCCGCCGCTGCTGCAGATCGGCCCGAAGCACAAGGTCGCCTGCCACTTCGCCGGCGAGTACGGCGCCATGCCCACCAGCCCGATCACGCTGGACGCGCTCGGCGTCGACCAGCACGGCACGCCGGTGTCCGGTGCCGCGCCCTCGACCGAGGACCTGATCAAGCCCGGCTTCTCCGACGCCTACACCAACCTGGAGACGCACAAGTCGTCCTCCGAGCGGCTCGTGGGGGACCGGATCGTCGACGACCCCAAGGGTGAGGGCACCGCCACCGAGAAGTGACCGCCCCGTAGGGTTCAGCGTTGTGGACGGGCTTTTCGACATCGACGCCGGCGGGTCCGGTCAGCCGCCGGACGCACGGCGTACGACGGGCGGGGGAACTCTCGCGGGCAACACCCACGCGTCCGCGCCCCTGGCGGTGCGGATGCGCCCGCGCACCCTCGACGAGCTCGTCGGGCAGCAGCACCTGCTCGCGACCGGCTCGCCGCTGCGCCGGCTGATCGAGGGCGACCAGCCGATGTCCCTGCTGCTGTGGGGGCCGCCGGGCACCGGGAAGACCACGATCGCCTCGATCGTCAGCCAGCAGACCAACCGCCGGTTCGTGGAGGTCTCCGCGGTGGCGGCCGGGGTCAAGGAGGTCCGCGCCGCCATCGACGCGGCCCGGGCCGAGCTGGCCCGCGGCGGCCAGGAGACGGTGCTGTTCGTCGACGAGGTGCACCGGTTCACCAAGGCGCAGCAGGACGCGCTGCTGCCGGGAGTGGAGAACCGGTGGGTCACCCTGGTCGCGGCCACCACCGAGAACCCGTTCTTCTCGGTGATCTCCCCGCTGCTCTCGCGGTCGCTGCTGCTCACCCTCGAGCCACTGACCGACGACGACATCCGCGGGGTGATCGCCGGTGCGGTCACCGACGAACGCGGACTCGCCGACGCGGCGCGGGTCGACCAGGCCGCGATGGACCACCTGGTGCGTCTCGCCGGCGGGGACGCGCGGCGTGCGCTGACCTACCTGGAGGCAGCGGCCGGTGCGGTCGCCGCAGAGGGACCCGGCGGGGAGTCGGCGGTGATCACGCTCGAGGCGACCGAGACCGCGGTGGACCGGGCCGCGGTCCGCTACGACCGGCAGGGCGACCAGCACTACGACGTCACCAGCGCGTTCATCAAGTCGATCCGCGGCTCGGACGCCGACGCGGCCCTGCACTACCTGGCCCGGATGGTCGAGGCCGGCGAGGACCCGCGGTTCATCGCGCGCCGCCTGGTGATCCTCGCCAGCGAGGACATCGGCCTGGCCGACCCGACCGCGCTGACCACCGCGGTCGCCGCAGCCCAGGCGGTACAACTGATCGGGATGCCCGAGGGCCGGCTCAACCTGGCGCAGGCCACGATCGCGCTCGCCCTCGCGCCGAAGTCCAACGCGGTGATCAAGGCGATCGACGCGGCCAGCGCCGACGTCCGCTCGGGAAAGATCGGCCCGGTGCCCAGCCACCTGCGCGACGCGCACTACGGCGGCTCGAAGAAGCTCGGGCACGGCAAGGGCTACCGCTACGCCCACGACGCGCCCTACGGGATCGCCGAGCAGCAGTACGCCCCGGACGTGGTGCTCGACGCGACCTACTACCGGCCGACCACGCTCGGCGCCGAGGCCGGCGTTCGGGACCGCTGGGAGCGGATCCGCCGACTGGTGCGAGGCACGAAGGCCTGAGCACGGGTCGGCAGGTAGGGTCACCTTCTATGGAAACCGGACTCGGGGCTGCCCTCGGCGGAGCGGCGGCTCTGCTGCTGATCGCCCTGTGTGCCTTGCTGGCTGCGGTGTTCACGGACCGTCGTCGGACCCGGCGCGAGCTCACGGCGGCGTGCGCGGACCTGGAGGTCCTGCGCGCCCGGCTGGACGAGATCGAGGCGGCGCGGAAGGCCACGATCACCCCCGCCGTCGTACCCCAGGCCGAGTACCTGATCACCACCGCCGGCGACACCGAGGCCACCGACACCGATCCCGAACGGGTCCCGAACCGGGCGGTGCTCTCGGTGACGTTCGGTGAGCCGCTGGTCAAGGCGATGGCCCTCGGGTACGGCGTACGGCGGGCGCTGTCACCGGAGACTCGGAACCGGATCACGTTCGAGATGCGGCGCGAGGTCCGACGTGCCCGCAAGGCGCGCCGTCGCGCCGGCCGGAGGGCCGCTCGCGCCGATGTCTCGGGCACCGGCCGCCGGGAGGCAGCTGCATGATGCGCACCCTCTGGTTCGTCGCGGGCGCGACGAGCGGTGTCTACGCGATGGTCAAGGCCCGGCGGGCCGCCGAGGCCCTGACGCCCGACGGCCTGCGGGACCGCCTCGCCGGCCTGTCCGTCGGGCTGCACCTGTTCACCGACGAGGTGCGCACCGAGATGGCGAGCCGCGAAATCGAGTTGCGCCGGCAGCTCGGGCTGGGGCTCGATGGAGAGCACACCCCGGTGCTGGAAGCGGCGCGGGGCGAGGACGACCGGCCGCTGGAACTGACGAGAAAGGGCAACAGCTGATGGACACCGCGGAGATCCGCCGACGGTTTGTCGCGCACTTCGAACGGCCGTCGAAGTGGGGGAGTCACCAGTCCGTTGCTTCAGCATCGCTGCTCCTCGACGACCCGAACCTGCTGTTCGTCAACGCCGGGATGGTGCCGTTCAAGCCGTACTTCCTCGGCCAGGAGACGCCGCCCTACGAGCGGGCGGTCAGCGTCCAGAAGTGTGTGCGCACCGCGGACATCGAGGACGTCGGCAAGACCACCCGGCACGGCACCTTCTTCGAGATGTGCGGCAACTTCTCCTTCGGCGACTACTTCAAGGAAGGCGCGATCGAGCTCGCCTGGGACCTGGTCACCAAGCCGCTCGCCGACGGCGGCTGGGGGCTCGAGGAGAGCAGGCTGTGGCCGAGTGTGTACGTCGACGACCCCGATGCGCTCGCGCTCTGGCAGAAGGTCACCGGCCTGCCGGAGAAGCGCATCGTGAAGCTGGGCAAGCGGGAGAACTACTGGTCGATGGGCGTTCCCGGGCCCGGTGGCCCGTGCTCGGAGATCCTCTACGACCGTGGCCCGGAGCACGGGCCGGACGGTGAGTTCGAGACCACCTCACGGCTGGCGATGCCGGTCGAGCTGGAGGACCGCTACCTGGAGTTCTGGAACCTCGTCTTCATGCAGGACGACCTCTCCGCGGTGCGGAGCAAGGACGACTTCGACATCGCCGGGTCCCTGCCGAAGAAGAACATCGACACCGGCATGGGCCTCGAACGCGTCGCCTACCTGCTCCAGGGCCGGGCCAACATGTACGAGATCGACGTGATCTTCCCGGTCATCGAACGGGCTGCGGAGATGTCGGGTCGCCGCTACGGCGCCGATCCCGGTGACGACGTCCGGTTCCGGGTCGTCGCGGACCACGTGCGCAGCGGGATGATGCTGATCAGTGACGGCGTCACCCCCGGGAACGAGGGGCGGGGCTACGTCCTGCGACGGTTGCTGCGGCGCGCCGTACGCTCCATGCGGCTGCTCGGCGTGGAGGACCGCACGCTGCCCGAGCTGTTCCCGGTCAGCCGGGACAAGATGAAGCTGTCCTACCCCGAGCTCGAGTCGGACTGGGAGCGGATCTCCACGATCGCCTACGCCGAGGAGGACGCGTTCCGGCAGACGCTGCGGACCGGGACGAACATCTTCGACCTGGCCGCGACCGAGGCGAAGTCGACCGGCCAGGCGCAGCTGGCCGGCACCAAAGCGTTCGCGCTGCACGACACCTACGGCTTCCCGATCGACCTCACCCTCGAGATGGCCGCCGAGCAGGGGCTCAGCGTCGACCAGGGCGAGTTCCGCCGGCTGATGACCGAGCAGCGCGACCGCGCCAAGGCCGACGCGAAGGCGAAGAAGGGCAGGCACGCCGACGCCGGCGCCTACCGCGAGGTCGCCGACAGCATCGGCGCGCCGGTGGAGTTCACCGGCTACCACGAGGTTGTCTCCGAGGGCAGCGTCCGCGGCATCGTCACCGGCGGCGGCGTCGCCACGTCCGCGCGCGAGGGTGAGGAGGTCGAGCTGGTGCTCGACCGGACCCCGTTCTACGCCGAGGGCGGCGGGCAGCTCGCCGACCAGGGCGTCCTCGAGCTCGCCAACGGCGCGCGCGTCCAGGTGCTCGACGTGCAGTCGCCGATCACCGGGCTGATCGTGCACCAGGCCCGCGTCCTCTCCGGCGAGGTCACCGTCGGCCAGCAGGCGCAGGCGCTCGTCGACATCGAGCGGCGCAAGTCGATCAGCCGCGCGCACACCGCGACGCACATGGTGCACAAGGCGTTCCGCGAGGCGCTGGGCGACACCGCGACCCAGGCGGGCTCGGAGAACGCGCCGGGCCGGTTCCGGTTCGACTTCTCCGCGAGCGGTGCGGTGCCGGCGTCCGCGATGGCCGACGTCGAGGCCCGGGTCAACGACCTGGTGCTCGCCGACCTCGCGGTGCACGCGGAGCTGATGACCCAGGCGGAGGCCCGCCGCTCGGGCGCGATGGCGCTGTTCGGCGAGAAGTACGGCAACGAGGTCCGGGTGATCTCCGTCGGTGACTGGGCCCGGGAGCTGTGCGGTGGCACGCACGCCGGGCGCTCCGGACAGCTCGGCGTGATCAAGCTGCTCGGTGAGTCGTCGATCGGTTCGGGCGTACGACGGGTGGAGGCTCTCGTGGGCGGGGACGCCTACCGGTTCCTGGCCCGGGAGCACGTGCTCGTCGCGCAGCTGAGCGAGGCGCTGAAGGTGCGCCCGGAGGAGCTGCCGGAGCGGGTCAACGACATGGTCGAACGGCTGCGCACCGCGGAGAAGGAGATCGAGCGGGTCCGGGTCGCCCAGCTGCTCGCGGCCGCCGGTGATCTGGCGCGCAACCCGAGCGACGTGTTCGGGGTGAACTTCGTCGGCCACCGTGCCGACGGGGCCGGCGCCGGGGACGTCCGCAAGCTCGCCCTCGACATCCGCGGCCGGATGCCCTCGGACCGGCCCAGCGTGGTCGCGATCATCGGCTCCAGCAACGGCAAGCCGGCCGTGGTCGTCGCGGTCAACGACGAGGCGCGGTCGTGGGGCATCTCCGCGAACGCGCTGGTCAAGACCGCGGCGAGCGCCCTCGGCGGCAGCGGCGGCGGCAAGGACGACGTCGCGCAGGGCGGCGGCGCGGACGTGTCCAACGCCGACCAGGCGCTGCGCGACGTCGAGCACGAGGTGGGCCGCGCGGTCACCGCCGGACGGCCGTGAGCGGACTCCCCAGGTGAGGTTCGGAGTCCGGGTCGGCGTCGACGTCGGCGACGCCCGGGTCGGCATCGCCCAGTCCGACCCGTCCGGGATGCTGGCCACGCCCGTGGAGACGGTCCGCCGGGGCCCGGGTGACCTCGCCCGGATCCGCGCGATCGTCGAGGAGGTGTCCGCGATCGAGGTCGTGGTCGGCCTGCCCCGGTCGCTCTCGGGTGGCGAGGGGCCGGCCGCGGCCAAGGCGCGCGCGTTCGCGGCGGAGATCGCCACCGCGGTCGAACCGGTCATCGTGCGGCTCTGTGACGAGCGGTTGAGTACCGTGACAGCTGAAGCAGTCTTACGGGGGCAGGGCAAGAAGGGCCAGAAGCGACGCGCCGTGGTGGATCAGGCGGCAGCCGTCGTGATCCTGCAAAATGCACTCGATACCGAACGCAGCTCGGGAACTGCGCCCGGTGAGACCCTCGACTTAGGACACACGTGAGCGATCTGGGACTGGATCTCGAGGACGAGCGGGCGCACAAGAGGCGTCGGCGCCGTCGCTCCGGCTACGGCTGCCTGGCCGTCCTGGTCGCGGTGGCCCTGCTCGCCGGCGGGGCGTACTACCTGTTCAGCGTCGGGGTCGGCGCGCTCCAGGACCGGCTCAGCTCGCCGGAGGACTACGAGGGACCCGGCAGCGGCGCGGTGGTGGTCGAGGTCGAGCAGGGTGACAACGCCTCCGACATCGCCGAGACGCTCCTCGCCGAGGACGTGATCAAGAGCCGGGAGGCGTTCACCGAGGCCGCCATCGCGAACCCGGACTCCCGTGGGATCCAGGTCGGCTTCTACGAGCTGCAGCGGCAGATGCCGGCCGCGGACGCGCTGGAGATCCTGGTCGACCCGGCGAACATGCTGCAGAACACGCTGGCCTTCCCCGAGGGCTGGACCGTGGACCAGATCGTCGCCCACCTCGCGAAGAACACCGACTTCTCCGCCAAGCAGTACACCAAGGTGCTCTCCAAGCCGGACCGGATCGGGCTCCCGTCGTACGCCGGCGGAAACCCGGAGGGCTACCTCTTCCCGGCCACCTACCAGCTCCCGCCGAACGCCACCCCGCGCAGCATCCTGACCACCATGGTGGACCGCTACAAGCAGGCGGCCGAGAACGTCGGGCTCGAGGAGGGCGCGGAGGAGCTCGGGCTCAGCCCGCACGAGGTGATGACCGTGGCCAGCCTGATCCAGGCCGAGGCGCGGTTCGACAAGGACTTCGCGAAGGTCAGCCGGGTGATCTACAACCGCCTCGACGAGCCGATGCCGCTGCAGTTCGACTCCACGGTGCACTACGCCGTCGGCCGCGACGGCAACGTCGGCACCAGCGACGAGGACCGCAACGTCGACTCGCCCTACAACACCTACCGCTACGCCGGCCTGCCGCCGGGGCCGATCATGACGGCGGGGGAGAAGGCGATGAACGCGGCGCTGAACCCGGTCGACGGGCCCTGGCTCTACTTCGTCACCACCAACCCCGACACCGGCGAGACGAAGTTCGCGGTGACCTTCTCCGAGCACCAGCAGAACGTGGCCGAGTTCCAGGAGTGGTGCTCCCAGTCGGACAACTGCTGAGTCAGCGGTGTCGACCTCGTCCCGCCGTTGCGCCGTGCTCGGCAGCCCGATCGCGCACTCGCTCTCGCCGGTGCTGCACCGGGCGGCGTACGCAGAGCTCGGGCTGGACTGGTCGTACGACGCGCACGAGGTGACCGAGTCCGCGCTGGCCGGATTCCTCGACGGGCTGGACGACTCCTGGCGCGGGCTGTCGTTGACCATGCCGCTCAAACGCACGGTGGTGCCGCTGCTCGACGACCTGTCCGACCGGGCGCGGCAGTCCGGAGCGGTCAACACCGTCGTCCTGGACCACGGCCGGCGATGGGGCGACAACACCGACATCCCCGGGGCGGCTGCCGCGATCCGCGAGCGCACCGACGCAGACCTGCGCTCCGCGATCGTGCTCGGCGGGGGAGCGACGGCCGGATCCATCGTGCTGGCGCTGGCCGGCCTCGGCTGCCTCGACGTACGGCTGGTCGTGCGTGATCCTGGCCGGGCGGCCGACACCCTTCGGGCGGCCGCGAGGCACCCGGCCCGGCCGGACGTCGAGGTGCTGACCTTCGCCGCGGCTTC
>JAICRS010000253.1 GCA_025966335.1 Nocardioidaceae bacterium | reverse complement strand
GCCGTTCCTGTTCGTCCATCGATCACCAGGGTATGTCGGCGATCTCCTCCTTCCCATGGCGAATTCACCATGGGGAGCGGGAGATCGCCTGCATACCGTGGTGTTCAGCCGCTCACCAGGCGCCGCGGTGGACGACCTCCTCGACGGGACGGCGGGCCCGACGCGACGCGGACCCCGTCGCGCCGACGTCAGCGGAGCGGTGACCCACGGTGATCGCCCCGATCGGGAAGTACTCCTCCGGTACGCCGAACTCGCCGCGGAACGCCTCGACCCGCTCCGGCGGGATGCCGAAGAAGCAGGCACCCAGCCCCGCGTCGACGGCGGTCTGCAGGATCAGCAGGGACGCCATCCCGGTGTCGATGTGCCAGTAGGGCACCGGCCACCGCGCCTCGTCCCGGTCGGTCCATCCCTTGTCCGGCTCGGCGTACCTGCTCAGGTAGGCGGACTTGTTCGACAGCGGCACGACCAGCACCGGCGCCGTCCGCATGCCGCGCAGCCACGCGTCCGGTTCGGCCTGCGGGTCGGCGGTCGCACGCCAGAACCGGTCCAGGTCCGCCGGCCGGTCCAGCACCAGGAACGCCCAGCCCTGGCTGAAACCTGCACTCGGCGCATGCAGCGCGTTCTCCAGCATCCGGTCCACCACCGCCGGGTCGACCGGCCGGTCCGAGTAGCTGCGCACCATCCGGCGCTTGCGTACGACGTCTTGGAAATCCATGGAGCGAATCATGTCCTTTGAGCAGATGTGGCGCGACCTCGCCCCGGTCGGCCGCTCGAGCACCTCCGGCGGCTACTTCCGCCAGCCGTTCGAGACCGCCGAACGCGAGGCGGCCGCCTGGTTCCTCGAGCAGTGCCGCGCCCGCGACCTGGAGGTCAGCTGCGACGAGGTCGGCAACCTGGTCGGTTGGTGGCGCCCGGACCCCGACGTCACAGGGCCCGGTGTGCTGACCGGCTCGCACCTCGACTCCGTGCTCGACGGCGGGGCGTACGACGGACCGCTCGGTGTCGTCTCCGCGCTCGCGGCCATCGACCTGCTGAGGGAGCGCGGGTTCACCCCGGCCAAGCCGATCGGGGTGTCGGTCTTCGTCGAGGAGGAGGGATCCCGGTTCGGGCTGGCCTGCCTCGGCTCGCGGCTGCTGACCGGAGCGACCACGCTGGACCGGGCCAAGGAGCTGCGCGACCGCGACGGGGTCTTCCTGCTCGACGCGATGGACGCCGCCGGGGTCCGCTCGTCGCCGGACGTCACCAGCGTCGCCTGGCCCGACCTGCGTGAGCAGGTCGACTGCTTCGTCGAGCTCCACGTCGAGCAGGGCCGGGACCTGGTCGACCGCGGCGTCCCGGTCGGGGTGGCCAGCATGATCTGGCCGCACGGCAGGTACCGCTTCGACTTCACCGGCGAGGCGAACCACGCCGGCACCACCCGGATGGAGGACCGGCACGACCCGATGCTGACCTACGCGATGACCGCGCTCGCCGCGAACAAGCAGGCCCGGCTCTCCGGGTCGCGGGCGACGTTCGGCCGGGTCGACGTACAGCCCAACGGCACCAACGCGGTGCCGTCCCGGGTGACCGCGTGGATGGACGCCCGCGCCGAGTCGTCCCAGGCGCTGGAGGCGATGCTGGCCGACATCACCCGGCTGGCCGGCGAACGTGCCGAGCGCGACGGCACCGGACTGACGGTGAACGCCGAGTCGGTCTCCGCGGTGGTCGACTTCGACCGGGACCTCGCGGAACGGATCGCCGCGCAGCCCGGCGCGGCCGCGTGGCCGATCATCCCGACCATGGCCGGCCACGACGCCGGCATCCTGTCCCAGGCCGGCATCCCGACGGCGATGCTGTTCGTCCGGAACCCGACCGGCGTGTCCCACTCGCCCGACGAGTTCGCCGAGATGGCCGACTGCCTGCGCGGTGTCGAGGCGCTCGCGGACACCCTGGAGAAGCTGGCCCGATGACCGACCTCTACTGGCTCGAGCGGGCCTGGCTCGGCGACGGCGACCCGGCCGAGGGGGTGCTGGTCACCGTCGCGGACGGCCGGTTCACCGGCGTCGAGGCCGGCATCGCCGCGGCACCGGAGGACGCGATCCGCCTTGCCGGGTTGACGATTCCCGGTCTCGCGAACTGCCACAGCCACGCGTTCCACCGGGCGCTCCGCGGCCGCACCCAGCGCGAGCGCGGGACGTTCTGGACCTGGCGCGAGCAGATGTACGCCGTCGCCGCCCGCCTCGACCCGGACAGCTACTACCGGCTCGCCCGGGCCACCTACCGGGAGATGGCCCTGTCCGGGATCACCTCCGTCGGCGAGTTCCACTACCTGCACCACGGCCCCGACGGCACGCCCTACGACGAAGCGAACGCGATGGGCCTGGCGCTGGTGGAGGCGGCCCGTGATGCCGGGATCCGGATCGCGCTGCTCGACACCTGTTACCTCGCCGCGGGGATCGGTCGGGAGCCCGAGGGCGTCCAGGTCCGCTACAGCGACGGAGACGTGGCCGGCTGGCAGAAGCGGGTCGACGCGCTGGCCACCGGCGCCCGCGGACGGGCCGACGACGGTGTCGTGGTCGGCGCCGCGATCCACTCGGTGCGGGCTGTTCCACGCGACCAGATGCCGCACGTGGCCGAGTGGGCCACCGCGCAGGAGGCGCCGCTGCACCTGCACCTGTCCGAGCAGGTCGCCGAGAACGAGGCCTGCCAGGAGGCATATGCGATGAGTCCCACCGAGGTGCTCGCCGGCGCAGGAGTGCTGGGGCCACGGACGAGCGCCGTGCACGCCACCCACCTGAGTGACCGCGACATCGCCCTGCTCGGGCAGTCAGCGACGCACGCCTGCTTCTGCCCGACCACCGAACGTGACCTTGGCGACGGGATCGGCCCGTCCCGGGCGCTGTACGGCGCGGGATCCCCGCTCACGCTCGGCTCCGACAGCCATGCGGTCATCGACGTCTTCGAGGAGATGCGGGCCGTGGAGATGGACGAACGGCTCGCCACCCGGGCCCGCGGCCACTGGTCCGCCACAGAGCTGCTGGCTGCCGCGACCCACGCCGGCCACCGGTCGCTCGGCTTCGACGACGCCGGCCGGATCGCGGTCGGCGCCCGGGCCGACCTGGTCACCCTCGACACCTCCTCGGTGCGGACCGCCGGCACGGGGTCCGGCGCGGAGACGGCCGTGTTCGCGGCGACGGCGGCGGACGTGGTGCAGGTCGTCGTCGACGGCCGGGTGGTGGCCACTTCCGACGACCGGGCCCAAACCGGCGACGAGCTGGCGAAGACCATCGACGCCCTCTGGAGGGAGCGACCATGAGCACCCTGCTGATCACCGGCATCGCCGAGCTGGTCACCAACGACCCCGGGTCCGGCGACGGGTCCCCGCTCGGCCTGCTCACCGACGCGGCGATCCTCGTGGAGGACAGCCGGGTGGCGTGGGTCGGGGAGGCCCAGCGAGCACCGGCCGCCGACACGGCGTACGACGCGGGCGGCCGCGCCGTGATTCCCGGCTTCGTCGACTCGCACTCGCACCTGGTGTTCGCCGGTGACCGTGCCCGGGAGTTCGCGGCCCGGATGACCGGCACGCCGTACTCCGCCGGCGGGATCCGGACGACGGTCGCCGCGACCCGGGCCGCGACGGACGAGCAGCTCACCGCGAACGTGGCCCGCCACGTCACCGAGATGCGCCGGCAGGGCACCACCACCGTCGAGATCAAGAGCGGCTACGGGCTCTCCGTCGCCGACGAGGCCCGCAGCCTGGCCATCGCCCGGCAGGCCACCCCGGAGACGACGTTCCTCGGCGCCCACGTGGTGCCGCCGGAGTACGCCGAGGACCCGGCCGGGTACGTCGACCTGGTCACCGGACCCATGCTCGACGCCTGTGCGCCGCACGCGCGGTGGATCGACGTGTTCTGCGAGTCGGGGGCGTTCACCGTCGACGAGAGCAGGCGCATCCTCGAGGCGGGAATCGCGAGGGGACTGGGAGCCCGCGTCCACGCCGGTCAGCTCGGAGAGTCGCACGGGGTGCGGCTCGCGGTCGAGCTGGGGGCGGCGAGCGTCGACCACTGCACGTTCCTCTCCGACGCCGACGTGGGGGCGCTC
>JAICRS010000014.1 GCA_025966335.1 Nocardioidaceae bacterium | reverse complement strand
CTTGGGTGCCGACCCGCCGGTGCCGGTCTCGAACAGCCCACCACCGTTGATCAGCGGGACCACCGAGAGCATCTTGGCGCTGGTGCCGAGCTCCATGATCGGGAACAGGTCGGTGAGGTAGTCGCGGAGCACGTTGCCGGTGACCGAGATGGTGTCCTCACCCTTGCGGATCCGTTCGAGGGAGAACGCCATCGCGTCGGCCGGCGACATGATCTCGATCTGCAGTCCGTCGGTGTCGTGCTCGGTGAGGTAGTCGCGCACCTTGGCGATCAGGTTCACATCGTGCGCGCGGCCCTCGTCGAGCCAGAACACGGCCGGGGCTCCGGTGGCCCGGGCCCGGGTGACGGCGAGCTTCACCCAGTCGCGGATCGCCACGTCCTTGGTCTGGCACATCCGCCAGATGTCGCCCGCGCTCACGGTGTGCTCGAGCAGCACATCACCTCCGCCGTCGACGACGCGCACGGTCCCGTCCGCGGGGATCTCGAACGTCTTGTCGTGGCTGCCGTACTCCTCGGCCGCCCGGGCCATCAGGCCCACGTTGGGCACCGAACCCATCGTCGCGGGATCGAACGCGCCGTGAGCACGGCAGTCGTCGATGACCACCTGGTAGATCCCCGCGTAGCTGCTGTCGGGGATCACCGCGAGGGTGTCGGCCTCGTTGCCGTCCGGCCCCCACATGTGCCCCGAGGTGCGGATCATCGCCGGCATCGACGCGTCCACGATCACGTCGCTGGGCACGTGCAGGTTGGTGATGCCGCGGTCGGAGTCGACCATGGCCAGCGGCGGCCCCTCCTCCAGCCCCTGGCGTACGGCGGCCTCGATGGCGGATCGGTCCTGGTCGGGCAGCGACTCGACGGCCTTCAGCAGGGCACCGAGGCCGTCGTTGGCGCTGACGCCGGCGGCGGCGAGGGTCTTGCCGTGGTCGGCGAACAGCTGCGGCAGGAACGCCCGGACGACGTGTCCGAAGATGATCGGGTCGGAGACCTTCATCATCGTTGCCTTCAGGTGCACGGAGAACAGGACCCCGTCGGCCTTGGCGCGGGCGATCTGCTCGGTGAGGAACTCCTCGAGCGCCGCGACCCGCATCACGGTCGCGTCGACGACCTCTCCGGTGGTCACCGGCACGGACTCTCGCAGCACGGTGGTCGTGCCGTCGGCACCGACGAGCTCGATGCGCAGCGAGCCGTCGGCCTGCACCACGGTCGACTTCTCGTTGCTGCGGAAGTCGTCGGCGGTCATGTGCGCGACGTTCGTCTTCGAGTCTGCCGACCAGGCACCCATCGAGTGCGGGTGGGAGCGGGCGAACTCCTTCACCGGGGCGGGGGCGCGCCGGTCCGAGTTGCCCTCACGCAGCACCGGGTTCACCGCACTGCCCTTGACCTTGTCGTAGCGGGCCCGGACGTCACGCTCGGCGTCGGTCTTCGGGTCGTCGGGGTAGTTCGGCAGCGCGTAGCCCTGCGCCTGGAGCTCGGCGATCGCGGCCTTCAGCTGTGGGATGGACGCGCTGATGTTGGGCAGCTTGATGATGTTGGCCTCGGGCCGGGTCGCCAGGTCGCCGAGCTCGGCGAGCGCGTCGTCGACCCGCTGGTCCGGCTCCAGTCGGTCCGGGAAGCTGGCGATGATCCGGCCGGAGAGCGAGATGTCGCGGCTCTCCACGTCCACGCCTGCGGTGGCGGCGTAGGCCCGGACGATCGGCAGGAACGAGTAGGTGGCCAGGGCAGGCGCTTCGTCCGTGTGCGTGTAGATGATCTTCGAGTCCGTCACCGAGTGCTCCGTTCCGAGGTCCAGGTTTCTTGACGTCAAGATAACGCACGTTGTCCCGGCAACGTTAGCCGTGGTGGGATCGGGGAACCAGGCACGGAACGAGCGCGTGAGGAAAGGACTGGGTCATGACCACGAGTGGCTTCGCGCAGGACACGGACGCATCCCCGATGGTCCGATGGACCCGCGCTCTGGAGCGGGCCACCGGACTGGACCGCCCGATCAAGGTGGTCCGACCGCTCGCACACGCGCTGGTGGCCGACCCCGCGCGCCGCGACATCCTGCACGGCACCTGGCTCGGTCATGCGGTGCACCCGGTGCTCACCGACGTGGTGATCGGCTTCTGGACCTCGGCCAACGTGCTGGACCTGGTCGGCGGCACCACCTCGCGCACCGCAGCCCGGCGGCTGGTCGGCCTCGGTGTGCTCTCGGCCGTTCCGACCGCGGTGACCGGCCTCTCGGAGTGGGCCGAGACGGGCCCGCCGGAGCAGCGGGTCGGAGTCGTCCACGCCGTCGCCAACACAGTCGCGCTGACGCTGTACGCATCCTCGTGGCAGGCCCGCCGTCATGACCGTCATGCCCGTGGAGTCGCGCTGGCGCTCGCCGGGAGCGCCGCCGCGGCCGTCGGCGGGTACCTCGGTGGACACCTGGTCTCGGTCCGCAAGGTGTCGAGCCACCACCCCGCCTTCGACCAAGGATTGCCGAAGCGAATCTGAGGTGTGAAGCCCGATGTGAGGACGGGCCTCCGCGAACAGACTCGGTCCCCCATGAGTCACACGAAGCAGCTCGCCGGCGCAGCCGCAGGAATGGTCTCGTGCCTGTCGCTGGTCGCAACGGCGCAGACCGCGCGGCGGCCGGCGCCTCCAACGGGAACCAGTTCCTGCCCTCGCCCGCTGCGACGTCGTCCGGCTGGGATACCAGCGACGTGGTGATCGCCTCCGCGGCCGGTGTGCTCATCGCCGGAGGCGGCATCGGCACGGCCGTCGTGCTGCGCCGACGGCACCCCATGGCTCACCCCTCGGTCTGATCCTGGGACCGACGCCCTCCCGGTTCCTGTCCCGGCCGGCGCTGCTAGCGTCGGAGCCAACCCCGCCGAGAACTAGGAGTCGCCGTGAGCCCGTCACAGTCTGGGACCCCCGTCAAGGTCGCCGTCACCGGCGCAGCCGGCCAGATCGGCTACAGCCTGCTCTTCCGCATCGCCAGCGGCGCCCTCCTCGGCCCGGACACACCGGTCGAGCTGCGACTTCTCGAGATCACGCCCGCGCTCAAGGCGCTCGAGGGTGTCGTGATGGAGCTCGACGACTGCGCGTTCCCCACCCTGGCCGGTGTCGAGATCGGCGACGACGCGAGCACCATCTTCGACGGCGCGAACCTGGCGCTGCTGGTCGGTGCGCGTCCGCGCAGCAAGGGCATGGAGCGCGGTGACCTGCTGGAGGCCAACGGTGCGATCTTCACCGCGCAGGGCAAGGCCCTCAACGAGCACGCCGCCGACGACATCCGGATCGGGGTGACCGGCAACCCGGCGAACACCAACGCGCTGATCGCGATGACCAACGCCCCCGACATCCCGCGAGAGCGGTTCTCCGCGCTGACCCGACTGGACCACAACCGCGCCATCTCCCAGCTGGCGGCGAAGACCGGGGCGAGCGTGACCGACATCAAGAAGATGACGATCTGGGGCAACCACTCGGCGACGCAGTACCCCGACCTCTTCCACGCCGAGGTGGCCGGCAAGAACGCGGCCGAGGTGGTCGGCGACCAGGCCTGGATCGAGAACGACTTCATCCCGACCGTCGCCAAGCGCGGCGCCGCCATCATCGAGGCGCGCGGCTCCTCGTCGGCCGCCAGCGCCGCGTCGGCGACGATCGATGCGGCCCGGGACTGGCTCACCGGCAGCGCCCAGGGCGACTGGGTGTCGATGGCCGTGGTCTCCGACGGGTCGTACGGCGTGCCCGAGGGTCTGATCTCGTCCTTCCCGGTCACCACCGACAACGGCAGCTGGGAGATCGTCCAGGGTCTGGAGATCGACGACTTCTCCCGCGGCAAGATCGACGCCAGCACCGCCGAGCTCGCCGAGGAGCGTGACGCGGTCAAGGAGCTCGGTCTGATCTAGCCGCCGGGCTGGTTCGGCACCACGACGGCGAGCACCACGAGCGCGACCCCGGCCAGGGCGAGCATCCCGACGTCGGCGGACTTGCGGCGCACGCGCAGCATGCCTGCCCGTCGTTCGGGCAGGACGAGCCGGCAGGCCGACGCGACCAGCAGCGCGGCCCCCATCCAGGTGACCCCTGTGCGCCAGGCACCGGCAGCGCTGATGGCCAGGCCGATGAGGGCCATCGTCACCACCACCAGGTAGACGACGCCCCCGAACGTCTGCGGCCTCCGGTTCGGGTTGTCCTCGAGGATCACGTTCCGGAGCCGGTCAGCGCCTGCTCCGCGGCGCCCACGATGTTCGACAGCAGCATGGCCCGGGTCATCGGGCCGACCCCGCCGGGATTCGGGGAGATCCAGCCGGCCACGTCGGCCACGTCCGCGGCGACGTCACCGGCGAGCTTGCCCTCCGCGTCGCGGGAGACACCGACGTCGAGCACCGCCGCACCGGCCTTGACCATGTCGCCGGTGATGATTCCGGTCACGCCGGCCGCGGACACGACGATGTCGGCGCTGCGGACATGAGCGGCGAGATCGACCGTGCCGGTGTGGCACAGGGTCACCGTGGCGTTCTCGCTGCGCCGGGTGAGGAGCAGACCGAGCGGGCGGCCGACGGTCACACCGCGCCCGACCACGCACACCTCCGCGCCGGCGATCGGCACGTCGTGGCGGCGGAGCAGCTCGACGATGCCGTGCGGTGTGCACGGCAGCGGCGCCGGCTTGCCGAGCACCAGCCAGCCCAGGTTGGTCGGGTGCAGTCCGTCGGCGTCCTTGGCGGGGTCGATCATGCCGAGGATCTTGTGCTCGTCCATGTGCTTGGGCAGCGGCAGCTGGACGATGTAGCCGGTGCACTCGGAGTTCTCGTTGAGCGCGAGCACGGCCTCCTCGATCTCGGACTGCGCGGCGTCCTCGGGGAAGTCCGCGCGGATCGAGTTGATGCCCACCTCGGCGCAGTCGCGGTGCTTGCCGGCGACGTACCAGCGGCTGCCCGGGTCGTCGCCCACCAGCACGGTCGCGAGCCCGGGGACCACGCCCTGCTCACGCAGCTTGGCCACCCGGTCGACCAGCTCGGTCTTGATGGTTGCTGCGGTCGCCTTGCCGTCGAGAATTCTTGCGGTCACCGGCTCATCCTTTCATCTGCGGTCGGTGCGGCCGTTCAGTGGAAGAAGTGCCGGGTGCCGGTGAGGTACATCGTCACGCCGGCGGCCCTGGCGGCTTCGACGACCTCCTCGTCGCGCACCGAACCGCCCGGCTGGACGACGGCTCGCACACCGGCGTCGAGCAGGATCTGCAGCCCGTCGGCGAACGGGAAGAACGCGTCGGAGGCGGCGACCGACCCCGCCGCCCGGTCCCCGGCGCGGGACACCGCCAGTCGTGCGGAGTCCACCCGGTTCACCTGACCCATGCCGACGCCGACGGAGGCGCCGGCCGAGGCGAGCAGGATCGCGTTGGACTTCACCGCCCGGCAGGCCCGCCACGCGAACGCGAGGTCGGCGAGCACGTCGTCGGCAGCGGGGTCACCGGCGGCCAGCGTCCACGCGGACGGGTCGTCCCCGCCGCCGTCCACCGCGGCGTCGATCGCATCCCGTGCCTGCAGCAGCACGCCACCGGAGATCGGGCGCATGTCCACCCCGCCGCGCTCGAGCGGAGCGCACTGCAGCAGCCGGATGTTCTTCTTGCCGCTGAGCACCTCCACCGCGCCGTCGGCGTACCCGGGTGCCACCACGACCTCGGTGAAGATCTCCGCCACCTGCTCGGCCATCTCCCGGCTCACGTCCACGTTGGTGGCGATCACGCCACCGAACGCCGACAGCGAGTCGCAGGCGTGCGCCTTGCGGTGTGCCTCGGCCACATCGGAGCCGACCGCGATCCCGCACGGGTTGGCGTGCTTGATGATCGCCACCGCCGGCTCGTCGAAGTCGTACGCCGCCCGATGAGCTGCATCCGCGTCGACGTAGTTGTTGTAGGACATCTCCTTGCCGTGCAGCTGGGTCGCCTGCGCCAGGCCCGGTGTCGGCTGGAAGCCGCTGGTGTACAGAGCGGCGCGCTGGTGCGGGTTCTCCCCGTAGCGCAGCACCGCCGATCTGTTCCAGGTGGCACCCATCCAGGCCGGGAACCCGGTGTCCTCGGAGGTGTCGGTCAGCACGTTGCCCATCCAGGACGCGACGTGCACGTCGTAGGTGGCGGTGTGCACGAACGCCTCGGCCGCCAGCTGCCGGCGCTCGGCCAGCGTGAACCCGTCGCCCTGCGCCGCGGCGAGCACGTCGGAGTACCGGGTCGGCGAGGTGACGATCGCCACGCTCGGGTGGTTCTTCGCCGCGGCCCGCACCATCGACGGACCACCGATGTCGATCTGCTCCACGCACTCGTCCGGTGACGCACCCGACATCACGGTGTCGGTGAACGGGTAGAGGTTCGAGACGACCAGGTCGAACGGCTCCACACCGAGGTCCTCGAGCTGCTGCCGGTGGGAGTCCAGCCGGAGATCGGCGAGGATGCCGGCATGCACCTTCGGGTGCAGGGTCTTGACGCGTCCGTCGAGGCACTCGGGGAAGCCGGTGAGGTCCTCCACGCGGGTCACCGGCACCCCGGAGTCCGCGATCCGGGCGGCCGTCGAGCCGGTGGACACGATCGCGACACCGGCCCGGTGCAGGCCCTGCGCCAGCAGCTCGAGACCGGTCTTGTCGTAGACCGAGATCAGCGCCCTCTTCAGGGGCCGTCTGCCTGAATCCGTTGTCACTGGCCGAACCGGACCTTCCTGTCGGTGATGGTGAAACCTTCGCGGGCCATCCGCCCCACGCAGTCGACGAGCATCGCCCGCTCGACGACCTTGATCCGCTCGTGGAGGAGCTCGACGGTGTCGTCGTCCTCTACGGGCACGGCCCGCTGGGCGACGATCGGCCCGGTGTCGACCCCCGCGTCCACCACGAACAGGGTGGCGCCGGTGACCTTCACGCCGTAGTCCAGCGCGTCCGCCGGGCCGGTCATCCCGGGGAACGCCGGCAGCAGCGCGGGATGCGTGTTCAGGTAACGCCCGCCGAACTCGGCGAGGAAGGACTCGCCGGCGAGCTTCATGAACCCTGCCGAGATGACGAGGTCGGGCCGATGGCTACGACACGACGCGGTCAGCTCGCGGTCCCAGTCCTCACGCGAGGGGAAGTCGCGGACCCGGTGCACGAAGGTCGGGATGCCGGCACGCTCGGCACGGGCCAGGCCCTCGATGCTGTCGCGGTCGGCTCCCACGGCGACCACCTCGACGCCGTACGCCGGGTCCCGGGTCGCATCCAGCAGGGCCTGGAGGTTCGTGCCCGCGCCGGAGACGAGCACGACGGCACGGCACGGCCGGGCAGGGCTGGTCGGGGGCACGCGGACAGGCTACCGACCCCGGCGCAGCCACCACGCCATGGCCACCCCGCCCAGGAGACCGCCGACACCCAGCGCCAGGGCTCCGGCCGGCCCCGTCTGGCTCAACGAGGCCCCGACGTCCGACATCCGGCCCGGTCCCACCGAGCCGCCGGCCAGACCGGTCAACACCGCGAACAAGAGTCCGCCGAGGGCACCGGCACCGGCGCCCAGCAACGCGGCCCGCCCGTAGTCCAGCACCGGGTGCCGGCGAAGCATGAGGGCCGCTGCCGCTGCACCGAGCAGGACCGGCACCGCGACCAGGCCGACGGTCCACGTCGGGGTCGCTCCCTCCTCCGGCAGGGCGGCCAGGAGTGGGAACGCCGGGACCGGGCCGAGCGCGACCGCCGTCGGCGAGACCAGCGTTCCGGCGCCGACCGTGAACCCGGGACCGAGCAGGTAGGAGCCGCCGAGCAGCACGGCGTTGGGCGCGACCGCGGCGACCACGACGGTGTAGAGGAGTCCGCCGGGAACGTCCGTGTGCAGGCGAGCCAGCACGTTGGCCGCGGCGCCGAGATCGATCACCAGCGCGACGACCACCAGCAGCGCGGAGGCGGCAACCATCAGGAGGGCGCCGAACGCGGCGCCGATGAGCACCGACCTGACCGCGACGGGAACCGCGGCCCGCACAGCCGGCCAGCGACCCGAGCCGACCAGCAACCCGGGACCACCCGAGGCCGCGGCGAGCGCCATGCCGCCGAGGAACGCCCGGGCCAGGTCCGGGTGGGCGGTCGCGGTCGAGGCGAGCAGGGCGGTGACGACGGCCACCCCGCCGTAGCCGACGGCGAACACGGCCGTCGAGGCCAGAACCGCCCGAACGTCCTCGACCGAGCAGGTCGCGCCCGCCCACCGGCCCATGCGGTAGCTCACGTAGGCACAGAGCAGGGTCAGCCCCAACGGGACCGCGCCGATCGTGGCCCCGACGAGCTGCAGGTGCGACCCGTGCGCGAGCAGCCACCCGTCCGCGCCGACCCGGAGCGCGTCGGTGGTCTCACCGTGGCTTCCGGCCTCGGAGGCGAACCAGCCGGCGAGACCGAGCGCCATGCAGATCCCGAGCATGGTGGCAGCGGCGGCCGCGCCGGCCACTGCAGCGCTGACGGTGAGCGATCGCCCCGGATCCTCCGAGGTGTCCCTCGGTGGCGTTCGGCGGGTGCGCGGAGTCAGGAGATCAGTCATCTCCCCGCTATCTTGGCCCAGGCCGGGTGGCGGCCCGTGTTCCCACGCCGCCAAGATCACGTTGCGGATTCTTGGGACTCGGCGAAACGGTCACGTACCGTCGTGAGGTGGTCACAGCAGCAGGCACGGAAGGCGCAAGCATGGGACGGGAGGAGCAGTTCGACTCCTTCTACCACGCGACCCGTCGCGCGCTGGTGCACCAGACGTTCGCTCTGACCGGTGACCTGCCGGCCGCCCAGGCGGCGGTCCGCGACGCGTACATCGCCGCCTGGCACCACTGGCGCAAGGTCGCCGCCGCCCCGGACCCCGAGGACTGGGTCCGGCCCCTTGCCTGGCGCCTGGCACAGCGCCGGCACACCGCCCGCATCTGGCACCGCACCAAGGGGATGGACCCGGCGCAGACCGCGATCCTCGATGCGATCGCCAAGCTTCCGGTCGGGCAGCGCCGCACGTTGCTGCTCACCCAGCTGGCCGGTGTGCCGCTCCCCGACGCGGCCCGTGAGCTGGCCGTCCCGCAGGAGACGGCGGAGCAGCACCTTCAGTCGGCGACCGCCAACCTCGCGGTGAGCCTCGACGTCGACTCCACCAGCATCCGCAGCCACCTGCTGTCGCTGGCCCAGCCGGCCGGCGAGGCCACCCTTCCGCGCGCGTCGATCATCCGGCGAGCCGGCCGGAAGCGCCGACGTGCCCACACCGCGATCGCGGCGGCCGCGGCCACCGTGGTGGCCATCGCGTCCGGCGCGTTCGCCTACGAGCCGACCGAGGTCCAGGCATCCCAGACGCATCTGGTCAAGCCACCCGCGACCGTGGTGTCCGAGCCGGCCGCGGAGACGGAGCCGGAGCTGCCGTCGGCCGAGCAGCTGCTCGACGAGCACCAGATCGCACGCCTCGGGCTGGACCAGGAGTGGGACGTCGTCCGCACCCACGACAACACCACCGGCGACGGCATCAACACCGTGTGCCAGCAGACCCGGTTCGCGGACCCGGACGGGATCTCCGCCCTGGTCCGGCACTTCGAGGCCGCCGGCACCCCGCGACGCTCGGCGGTGCAGACGATCGAGATCTCCGAGTCCGGCACGCAGGCGGAGAGGGCGTTCGAGACCACCGTCGGCTGGTACGCCGGCTGCCATGTCGCGCGTCTGCAGCTGCTCCGCGCCTACGAGGTGAACGGCATCGGCGACCAGGCCCATGTGCTGATCATCCGTGTGTGGGAGAAGCCGGTCACGACGTACTCGGTGGCCGTCTCCCGGATCGGACGGGTCGTCACCTCAACCGTCGGCAGCACCGTCGGCGGTCCGCCGCCGCCGCCGAAGCAGATCGCGCAGTCGCTGGCCGACGCGGTCGCGATGCTGTGCGCCCGCAGCGGCGCCGAGGACTGCTCGCGCCAGCCCACGTTCACGCCGGTCCCGCCACCGCCGTCCGGTGAGGAGCCGGGCATCCTCGCGGTCGCGGACCTCCCGCCCGTCGGCCGCCTCGACGACCCCTGGGTGGGGACCCAGGCGAAGCGGGCGACGGACAACCCTGCGGCGACCACGTGCGACCGGGCGAACTTCGTCCAGCAGGGTGCGGACCGTGCGCGGACCCGGACCTTCCTGATCCCGGGGGCAAAGCTGCCTGACCGGTTCGGGCTGTCCGAGACCTACGGTGTCTTCGACTCGCCGCGCGCCGCTGCCCGGTTCATGGAGGACGTCCGTCGGCGGCTGCAGAGCTGTGAGGACCGCAAGCTCGCCACCGACGTGCGGCCCCAGCGCACGATGGTGGACCGCGACGCCCAGATGGACCTGTCCACCTGGGACCTGGAGACCGAGGTCTCGGAGAACGAGTCGGTGCTGTTCCGGCTCGGCTTCGTCCGGGTCGGCAACAAGGTCGCTCAGGTCAACTTCTCCCCCACACCTCGGGAGGACATGTCGGCACGCGACTTCCGAGACCTCGTGGTGCGCGCCGGTGAGCGACTGCGCGAGCTCGGGTAGCGGTCATGTACCTGGAGAACCTCGTCTTCGACACTCGCCGACGCGGAGGAAAATCCGTTCTGCGTCGTGGAGTATCGAGCGGCGTACGCCGACACCGGTCCGCTCGCGGCGCCGGCGCTCGACACTGCCGCGCGGCAGTAAGGTTCGACGGGTGACCACTGACACCGATCCCACCGGCCGCGACACCGCGCTCGACCGGGACCGCGACAACCCGCTCTGCGCTCGCCGTGACCTGTTCCAGCTCCCTGACGGCATCATCTACCTGGACGGGAACTCGCTGGGCGCGCTGCCCCGGTCGGTGCCCGAGCGCCTCTCCCGGACCGTCACCGAGGAGTGGGGACGCGACCTGATCGGGTCGTGGAACTCCGCCGGCTGGATCGACCTACCGGGCCGGGTCGGTGCGAAGATCGCGCCGCTGATCGGGGTCGCCGACCGCGACGTGTGGGTCAGCGACAGCACGAGTGTCAGCCTGTTCAAGACGATGGTCGCGGCCTGCCGGCTGCGCCCGGAACGCACCGCGATCGTGGTCGAGAAGGGCACCTTCCCCACCGACGGCTACATCGCGGCGAGCGTGGCGCGAGTGCTCGGGCTGGAGCTGCGCTGGTGCGACTCGAACGACCCACTCGCCTCGATCGACGAGGACGTCGCGCTGGTCTCGTTGACCCACGTCGACTTCCGCACCGGCGCGATGTTCGACATGGGTGCGGTCACCGAGGCGGCCCATGCCGCCGGAGCCCTGATCCTGTGGGACCTGTGCCACTCCACCGGCGCGGTCCCCGTCGACCTCACCGGGCACCGCGTCGACTTCGCGGTCGGCTGTACCTACAAGTACCTCAACGGCGGCCCGGGATCACCGGCGTTCATGTACGCCGCACCCGCGCACCAGGGCGAGCTGGACCAGCCGTTGTCCGGCTGGATGGGCCATGCCCGGCCCTTCGACATGGAGCTCGGCTACGAGCCGGTGGACGGGATCGGCCGACTGGCTTCGGGCACTCCCCCGGTCCTCGCCCTCGCTGCTCTGGATGCGGCCCTCGATGTCTTCGAGGGGGTGGACCACGACAGCCTGCGGGCGGCGTCCCTGTCGTTGACCGACTACTTCATCGAGCTGGTCGACGCGCGGCTGGGTGGTTCCCTCGAGGTGATCACCCCGCGCAGCCACGACCGGCGTGGGAGCCAGGTCTCGTTGCGGCACGAGCACGCCTACGGCATCGTCCAGGCGCTGATCGCCCGCGGCGTCATCGGCGACTTCCGGACCCCCGACGTGGCCCGGTTCGGCTTCGCACCGCTCTACGTCACGCACGCCGACGTGTACGACGCGGTCGACCACCTCGTCGCGGTGATGGAGCAGGAGGAGTACGCGCGGGCGGAGTACTCGACCCGCAACGCCGTGACCTGAACCTCGTCCACGGGGAATGCAACCCACCCGGCCGCCCAGGCGTAGACAGGTCACACGATCGCACCACGAACGGGGGCCAGGATGGATGCGGAGGAGTTCGACGACTTCTACGCCGTGTCGTTCCAGCGGCTGGTCGGGCAGGTCTATGCGATGACCGGCGACCGGGACGAGGCGCAGGAGTGTGTCCAGGAGGCGTTCGTGCGCGCCTGGTCGCACCGCCGCCAGCTGGAGAAGGCGCATGCGCCGGAGGCGTGGGTCCGCACCACCGCCTACCGGCTCGCGGTGAGCAGGTGGCGGCGGATGATGCGCGGACGCCGGGCTCCGGACCGGGCGGTCCAGCATCCGCCCGCGCCCGCCGAGCCGAGCTCGGACCACGTCGCCCTGGTCGCCGCCCTGAAGCAGCTTCCCGAGGCACAACGACAGGCGATCGTCCTGCACCACATGTGCGACCTGCCGGTGACCTCGGTGGCCGAGGAGGTCGGCGTACCGGAGGGCACCATCAAGGCCCGGCTCTCCCGGGGCCGGGCGGCACTCCTCACCCTGCTCGGCGACGAGCCAACCAACGGACTGACGGAAGGGGCGGGCCATGTCTGACCCGTTCGAGGAGCTGAAGAACCTGGGCAGTGAGGGGCCCGCCGTGCCTCCACTCCCCGCCGCTGAGGTACGCCGACGCGGCGAGCGACTGCGGCACCGCCGCAACGCGCTGAGCGCGGCCGGCGCCGCCCTCGCCGTCGCGGTCATCGCCTCGGGAGGCCTGTACGTGTCCCAGGGGACCACCGGGACCACCCCTCCCCCGGGTCCGGCCACGCAGGCGCCCGCTCCGGCAGGCAGCTGGGTCACGGAGATCCCGGAAGCGATGTCGGTCACCGATGGCATGTCCGAGCCGGGAGGTGACAACGGTGCCCGGGAGGTCACCACCAAGGCACAGGCGCCGTGGATGCTCGACCCGTGCCGGGACGAGGGTGCCGCTGACGACCCGGTCAGGAGCGACTTCCTCAGCGTGGGACAACCGCTTCCGGCCGGGTTCGAGGGCCGCCAGCTCGGTGTCTACCCCGACGCCGACGCCGCGAAGGAGGCGATGGACGGGTTCCGCGACGAGATCGGGGAGTGCCAGGTCTACGTCGCCGACGACGGGATCACCGAGGCGCGCACGCTGCCGTTCGGCGGCGCCGTCGCAGGAGCTGACGAGAGCCTGGTGGTGGTCGACCACGCCTACACCAGCGGCATGAGGACGACCCTCGCGAGCCACTTCGTGGTGGTCCGGGTCGGCAACGCGGTCTTCTTGATGCTGCTCGACGGCGAGTTCGGCGCTGCGCCGGACGACTCCGGGACCGCGCGGGTGGACCAGGAGCAGCGCGCTCTCGCCGCCGGGGTCATCGACCGGCTGTGCGTCTTTGCAGCCGACCCCTGCGCCGGCGACGCGGAGCCGGTCCTCAGCGAGGACGACCGCGTCACCGCGGACCGGCTGCCGCCGGTGGAGAGCGAGTTCGTGGGTCCGTGGGAGGCGGTCGAGCCGCAGCCGGTGCCGACCCTGAGCTGCCAGGCCGACTCGCTCGAGAGCCTGCAGGCCGACGAGCTGGTGTCCCGCGAGTTCCGGGCCGGCAGCACCGTCGAGCAGGAGCAGGACTACCCGACGGCGATGGTGAACACCGCGGTGCTGGCCTTCGACGACGCGGAGTCGGCCGCGGCGGCGTACCAGACGGTGCTCGGCTGGGTGAAGAGCTGCACGAGCCGGGTCGACGACAGCCGCCCGCTCGCGTTCAACGGGGAGAAGCCGGTCCGACCGGACGTCGAGGGCGGCGAGGGGATGTGGCGCAACGTCCACCTCTTCGCCCCCGAGGTCTGCCAGGAGTGCGACGCGATCTGGTTCGACCGCCAGGGCGCAGCCCTCGTCGGTGACCGGGTTGTGCTGGTGTCCTTCGCCCGGCTCGGCGGTCCGCTGGAGCCGGAAGGGCTCGAGGACGCGATGAAGGAGACGTTCCGGGTCGTGGTCGACACCGGACGGTCCTAGACGACAAGCGGGACGTCATCCGGTCCGGATGACGTCCCGCCCGCGTCGTACGCCGGGTCAGAGGTTCTGCAGGATGTCCCGCATCAGCTGCGCGGTCTCGGAGGGAGTCTTGCCGACCTTCACGCCGACCTCCTCGAGCGCTTCCTTCTTGGCCTGTGCGGTGCCGGAGGACCCGGAGACGATCGCACCGGCGTGGCCCATCGTCTTGCCCTCCGGAGCGGTGAACCCCGCGACGTAGCCGACCACCGGCTTGGTCACGTTGTCCTTGATGTACGCCGCGGCGCGCTCCTCAGCGTCCCCGCCGATCTCACCGATCATCACGATCGCGTCGGTCTCCGGGTCGTCCTGGAACGCCTGGAGGCAGTCGATGTGGGTGGTGCCGATGATCGGGTCGCCACCGATGCCGACGGCCGACGAGAAGCCGAAGTCCCGCAGCTCGTACATCATCTGGTAGGTCAGCGTGCCGGACTTCGACACCAGTCCGACCCGGCCGCCCTTGGTGATGTCGGCGGGGATGATGCCGGCGTTGGACTTTCCTGGGCTGATCAGGCCCGGGCAGTTCGGGCCGATCACCCGGGTGGTGCCCTTCGCCTGTGCGTAGGAGAAGAGCTCCGCGGTGTCGTGCACCGGGACGCCCTCGGTGATCACCACGACCAGCGGCATCCCGGCGTCGACCGCCTCGATGACGGCTCCCTTGGTGCCTGCCGGCGGGACGAACACCACCGACACGTCGGCACCGGTTGCGTCGATCGCCTCCTGGACACTGCCGAAGACCGGGACGGAGCCGCCGTCGAAGTCGACGCTCTGGCCGGCCTTCTTCGGGTTCACGCCGCCCACGATGTTGGTGCCGGAGGTGAGCATCCGCTGCGTGTGCTTCTTGCCCTCCGAGCCGGTCATCCCCTGGACGATGACCTTGCTGCTCTCATTGAGAAAAATAGCCATGGGTCTAAAGAATCCTCTGCTCCGTTGTTACTGGGCGGCGAGCTCGGCGGCACGGTCTGCGCCACCGTCCATCGTCTCGGCCAGGGTCACCAGCGGGTGGTTGGCATCGTTGAGGATGCGCCGACCCTCCTCGACGTTGTTGCCGTCGAGTCGTACGACGAGCGGCTTGTTCGCCTCGTCGCCGAGCAGCTCGAGCGCGTGCACGATGCCGTTGGCCACCTCGTCACAGGCGGTGATACCGCCGAACACGTTCACGAACACGCTCTTCACCTGCGGGTCACCGAGGATGATGTGCAGGCCGTTGGCCATCACCTCGGCGGAGGCGCCGCCGCCGATGTCGAGGAAGTTGGCCGGCTTGACGCCGCTGTGCGCCTCGCCGGCGTAGGCCACCACGTCGAGGGTGGACATGACCAGGCCAGCGCCGTTGCCGATGATGCCGACCGAGCCGTCGAGCTTGACGTAGTTGAGGCCCTTCTCCTTGGCCTGCTGCTCGAGCGGGTCCGCGGCTGCCTTGTCCTCGAACTTCGCGTGGTCCTCATGCCGGAACTCGGCGTTCTCGTCGAGGGTGACCTTGCCGTCGAGGGCCTCGAGGTGACCGTCGCCGAGCCGGACCAGCGGGTTGACCTCGACCAGCGAGGCGTCCTCCTTGATGAAGACGTCCCACAGCTTCTTGACGACGTCCTTGGCCTCGTCGGCGACCTCGGCCGGGAAGCGGGTGGCGGACACGATCTCGGCCGCCTTCGCGTCGTCGACGCCGGTCTGCGGGTCGATAGCGACCTTGGCGACGGCGTCGGGGTTGGTGCGGGCGACCTCCTCGATCTCCACACCGCCCTCGATGCTCGCGATGCAGAGGTAGTTGCGGTTGGCCCGGTCCACGAGGAAGGAGAAGTAGTACTCCTCCGCGATGTCGGCGGTCGGCGCGAGAAGGACCCGGTGGACCGTGTGGCCCTTGATGTCCATGCCGAGGATGTCGTTCGCGCGCGCCACGGCCTCGTCGGGGTTCTCGGCGAGCTTCACGCCCCCGGCCTTGCCGCGGCCCCCGATCTTGACCTGGGCCTTGACGACGACCCGGCCACCCAGTGCCTCGGCAGCGGCGGAGGCGTCCTCGGCCTTCTCGACGACGGTGCCGAGCGTGACCGGCACATCATGCTTCGCGAAGAGCTCCTTCGCTTGGTACTCCATCAGGTCCACAGGTTTTGCCCGTCCTATCCGGTTCTCCCGGCCCTCGACCGTGCGGGGCCGTTTGCACGCCTGACATTAGACCCGCGACGCCACTCCGGACCACGTAGGGTCGGTCACACGCAGGGCACAGGCCAGCCGTCCAGCACTCAGGAGTCTCATGCAGAGCACCGTCTCGGAACGCCGCGTCTCGTCGGTCGGGCTCAGCCTGGCCGTTCGTGAGCACTCCGCCGACGCCGGCAGTCCCCACGTCGTCCTGGTGCACGGCTATCCCGACCAGCAGGACATGTGGGACCCGGTGGTCGGGCACCTGGAGGACACGGGATTCCACGTCGTCACCTACGACGTGCGCGGGGCGGGCGCATCCGACGTACCCCCGAGCCGGGACGGCTATCGCAGCGAGCTGCTGGTGGAGGACCTGATCGCGGTGGTCGGCGCCACGGTCCCCGACGGCGAACCGTTCCACCTGGTCGGGCACGACTGGGGATCGGTGCAGCTCTGGGACGCGGTCGCCGCCGAACGCGTCGACGCCCGTCTCCAGGGACGGGTCGCCTCGTTCACCTCGATCAGCGGGCCTTCGCTGGACCATGTCGCACACCTGTCCAGGCACCACGACGGACGGCGGCTGCGGATGCTCAACCAGGCGGTGCACTCCTGGTACGTCTACGCCTTCCACCTGCCGGTGCTGCCCGAGATCGTGATGCGCAGGCTCGGGCGGCGCGTCGGGCGGAACGCGGTCAACGGGCTGAACCTCTACCGCGCGAACATGCTGCGCCGGCTGAGTAACCCGGGCGAGCTCGGCACCGACGTCCCGGTGCAGGTGATCGTGCCGACGCGAGACAAGTTCGTGACCGACGTGATGCTGGACGACCTCGACCAGGCGTGCAGCGACCTGACGGTGGTCCGGATCGACGCCGGGCACTGGGTCACCCGGTCACATCCGGCCGAGGTCGCCGAGCTCATCGCGAGCCACGTCGCCGCCCACCCGGGCTGACACCGCCACGTCCACGGGAAGAAAGGAGCATCTCCGGCTCTCCGCGGCGGAAATGCTCCTCCCTTGCGCGTGCCGCTGGACACCCGAAGTCAGTCGGCCTCAGTCGGCGGCGCGCATCGACCGGGCACCGACCCAGACCCCGAGCGCGCACACGAGGACGGCTGCGGCGCTTCCAGCGGCCAGCAGCCCGGCGTCGAAGGTCCCGGCGAACAGCGCCCGTTCCGCGTCGACGATGTAGGTCAGCGGGTTCAGCTGCGACATCGTCTGCAGCCAGCCCGGTCCACCGTCGATCGGCAGGAGCATGCCGGCGAGCAGCAACAACGGGAACAGCAGCGTCTGCTGCACGGTCCAGAAGATCCAGTCCTGCCCCTTGGCGGCCAGCGCCAGCGCATAGGACAGGGAGCCCAGCCCGACGCAGAACACACCGAGGATGACCAGCCCGACCAGGGTCCCGAGCACGTGCAGCTCGAAGTCGAAGGGCACCACCACGGCGACCACGATGACTGCCTGGACCACCACCGGCACGATCTCCTTCAGCGCCCGGCCGACCAGCAGCGCCGGACGGGACAGCGGGGTGACCAGGCTGCGCTCGTGCGAGCCGGTCTGCATCTCCATCAGCAGGTTCGACCCGGTCATCGACGCTCCGAACAGGCACGACATCACGACGATCCCCGGCACGAACCACTGCAGGGAGCTGCTGGCGCCGAGCCCGGACACACTGCTGAGCAGTGGCGCGAACAGCGCCAGGAAGAACAGGGGCTGGATCATCGAGAAGACCACCGAGAACGGCTCGCGGAGCACCGGCCGGAGCTCGCGGGCGAAGACCAGGTTGGTGTCACGGATCATCGTGTTCATGCGGAGACCTCCAGGTCGTGGACGGTGGTGACTCCCAGCGGAGAGGATTCGGTTCCGGCGCGGCCCTCGCGGAGGCTCCGCCCGGTCAGGTTGAGGAACACGTCGTCGAGCGTCGGCCGCGAGACCTCCGCAGACCGCACGGTCACGCCGGCGGAGTCGAGGTCGCGCAGCAGCCGCGGCAGCAGGAAGGTGCCGCCGGCCACCCGGACGTTCACCCGGTTGCCGTGTACGTCGACCTGGGCGTCCGGATGTGCTGCGCCGATCCGAGCAGCCGACCTGTCCGCATCGCCCGGAGTGTCCACGACGAGCGCGACGCGGTCCCCGGCGTGGTTGGCCTTGAGCCGGGCCGGGGTGTCGTCCGCCACCACTCGGCCGTGGTCGATGCCGACGACGCGCTCGGCGAGCGAGTCGGCCTCGTCGAGGTAGTGGGTGGTGAGCACGACCGTGGTGCCGTAGCGCTCCCGCAACGCGACGAGGTGCTGCTGCAGGTTCGCCCGGTTCTGCGGGTCGAGGCCGGTGGAGGGCTCGTCGAGGAACAGCAGGCCCGGCGCATGGATCAGGCCCATGGCGACGTCCAGGCGACGACGCTGACCGCCGGACAGGGTGGACACCTTGCGGTCGGCGACCTCCGACAGGTCGAGCGACGCGACCAGCTCCGCCGCCCGCTCCCGTGCGTCGCGGCGGCTCATCCCGTACGCACGGCCGTGGCTCACCAGCTCGTCACGGCCGCGCTGCTGGTGCCCGGCGCCGTTGCCCTGGCCGATGTAGCCGATGCGGCGGCGGACCTCGCGTGGGTCCCCGGTCACGTCGTGCCCGGCCACGAACGCCTGCCCGGACGTCGGCGCGATCAGCGTGGTGAGCATCCGCAGAGTGGTGGACTTGCCCGCGCCGTTGGGGCCGAGCAGCGCGACGAGCTCCCCCGCCTCGACGGTCAGGTCGAGCCCGCGGACGGCCTCGACGGTTCGCTTGCCGACCGTGAACTGCTTGGTCAGCTCCTGGGTGTGGATCATCGATGTGGAGTTCATGAGCACCACGCTAGGAACCATTTAGGTCAGTTCCTGTCCTCAATCCGGACTAATCTCGAGACATGCCCGGATCCAGCGCCCGCATGCTCCAGCTCCTCTCCTTGCTCCAGACGCACCGCTACTGGTCGGGCGGGGAGCTCGCGGACAGGCTCGACGTGAGCCCGCGCACCCTGCGCCGCGACGTGGAGCGGCTGCGCGAGCTCGGATATCCCGTCGACGCCGTGCGGGGAACCGCCGGTGGCTACCAGCTGCAGGCCGGTGCCGCTCTACCGCCGCTGCTCCTCGACGACGAGGAGGCGGTCGCGATCGCGGTGGGGCTGCGCGCGGCGGCGGGCGGCATGGTGGCCGGCATCGAGGAGACCTCGGTGCGGGCGCTCAGCAAGATCGTCCAGGTGATGCCCCCGCGGCTGCGCCGGCGGGTCGACGCGCTGCAGTCCTACACCGTTCCCGCGGCATTCGGCGGCGGACCCACCATCGACGCGGCGGTGCTCTCCACGCTGGCGATGGCCTGCCGCGACGACGAGCGGGTGTCGTTCGACTACACGCCGCGCGACGGCGAGACGATGATGCGCACGGTCGAGCCGCACCGGCTGGTCTCACTGGGCCGGCGCTGGTACCTCGTCGGTTGGGACCTGACGCGTCATGACTGGCGCAGCTTCCGGGTCGACCGGCTGTCCCGGCCGGCGACCACCGGCGCCCGGTTCCGGCAGCGCGAGCTCACGGGGGGCGATGCGGCGGCCTTCGTGCAGCAGGGCATCGCCAGCACGCACCAGCGGCATCGAGTGGCGGTGCTGGTCCAGGCACCCGCGTCCGACGTGAGCGCGGCGGTCGGCGGCTGGGGCGACGTGGAGGAGGTGGGCCCTCAGACCGCCCGGCTGCGGATGGAGGTGGACGACCTGGGCTGGCCGATGATGGTCCTCGCCGCAGTCGGCGCCGACTTCACCGTCGAGGAGCCCGCCGAGCTGGCCGACCGGGTGCACGAGGTGGGTCAGCTGTTCGTACGGGCGCTCAGGCCTCGACGCCGGACGCGTCCGCCACGTTCTCCTTGACCCAGGCGACGATCTCGGTCGTGGTGGCGCCCGGGGTGAACACCTTGGCGACCCCGGCCTCCTCGAGCAGGGGGATGTCGGCCTCGGGAATGATGCCGCCACCGAAGACCACGATGTCGCGGGCGTCGCGCTCGTCGAGCAGCGCGATCAGCTTCTTGAACAGGGTCATGTGTGCACCGGACAGGACGGAGAGGCCGATCACGTCGGCGTCCTCCTGGATCGCGGTCTCGACGATCTGCTCGGGCGTCTGGTGGAGTCCGGTGTAGATCACCTCGTTGCCGGCGTCCCTGAGGGCGCGGGCGACCACCTTTGCGCCGCGGTCGTGCCCGTCGAGCCCGGGCTTTGCCACCACGATCCGGATCGGAGCCACCATGAACTGCCACCACCTTGTGCTGAAGAGTGTCTCGACGCAGACTAACCGACCGGGTCCGGGCACCCACTAGACCACCGGACCGGCAACGGTGAACCCCCCCACACAAACCACGGTGGGTACCCAGTTCTACCGCCGATACTCCGGCCGAGACGTGACCTTGTACACAGTTTGAGCGAACCCTCTAGCAATCACCCGTGACTATTCCGTTATGGTTGGCCGTTGCATGCAGCCGACGTTAGGACCTCATCCGTGGCGAACCACCGGGCAGAGAAGCGTGAAGCCTCTCCGGTCGACCCCGCCGAACCCACCACCCCCGGTGGAAAGCGCAAGGCAGCCAAGCCGTCCCGTGCAGCCCGGATCCGGGCTGACGAGGTGGTCGCGCCCCGTCGCGGCGCGCACGCGTCCGGCCGCAGGAACCTGATCCCGGCACTGCCCTCCGCGCCCACCCTGATCGGCGCAGCTGCCCTGGTGATCGCCGCCGGCGGCGCGGTCGCCATCGACCAGGACGCCGCTCCCGCGCAGGCGGCAACCGGCAGCATCCAGCGTCTCTCGGCCCAGGCCAGCGTCCTGACCGGCTCCAGCCAGATCGAGTCGGCCGACCCGTCGAACAGCCGCGAGCTGGCCGTCAGCCGTGACTCGCAGCGCGAGGCCCTCGAGGATGCCGCCGAGGAGGAGCTCCAGGCGGCCGCAGAGGCACAGGCGCAGGAGCGCAACGCAGCGCTTGCCCAGCTCGCCGCCAGCGCGGAGCAGCACGCCGACGAGATCGCGGCGAACGCCTGGCACCTCCCGCTCAGCTCGGGGGCCTACGACCTGTCGGCCACGTTCGGCCAGTCGAGCGGCCTGTGGGCCAACACCCACACAGGCCTCGACTTCGCCGCACCCTCGGGTACGCCGATCCACTCCGTGGCCAACGGCGTGGTGACCTCGACCGGGTACGACGGCGCCTACGGCAACCGCACCATCGTCACCCTCGAGGACGGCACCGAGATCTGGTACTGCCACCAGACGTCGTTCGGTGTCAGCCCCGGCGACAGCGTCAGCGGCGGCGAGGTGATCGGCACCGTTGGCTCGACCGGCAACTCCACGGGTCCGCACCTGCACCTCGAGGTCAGGCCCGGCGCCGGCGACCCGGTCGACCCGTACGCCGCGCTGTCGGTCCACGGCCTGCTGCCGTAGCCCGGGCGCACCCGGTCAGAGCTTCTCGACCGGGGCGTACCTGAGCAGCAGCCGCTTGACCCCTTCGGAGCCGAAGTCGATCGACGCGACCGCGTTGTCGCCCATCCCGTCGAGCGAGACCACGCTGCCCATCCCGAAGCTGTCGTGCAGCACCCGGTCACCCGGCGACAGCGACGGGATCTCCCTCTTCTTCGACTTCGCCGCGGAGTCCGCCCGGATCGCCGCGGTGCCGAACCGGCGGCTGCCCGCTCCGGCGTTGCGACCGGGTAGCGACGGCATCACCGGCCGGTTCCACGACGTCTGCGCAGCCTCGGTCCGGCGCCAGTCGACGAGGTCGACCGGCAGCTCGTCGATGAACCTCGACGCCGGGTTGTGCGCGGGGGCTCCCCAGGCCGAGCGGACCACGGCCCGGGAGACGTAGAGCCGTTCGCGAGCACGGGTCACCCCGACATAGGCCAGCCGGCGCTCCTCCTCCAGCTCGGTCGGGTCCCCGAGCGAACGCATGTGCGGGAAGACGCCGTCCTCGAGACCGGTGAGGAACACGACCGGGAACTCCAGGCCCTTCGCGGTGTGCAGGGTCATCAGGGTGACCACGCCGGAGACGTCTCCCTCCTCCCCGTCCTCGGCCGGCGCATCCGGGATCTGGTCGGTGTCGGCGACCAGCGCCACCCTTTCGAGGAAGTCACCCAGACCGGGGGTGGCCGCATCGGCGTCCGCCGGGTCCGCTGACGGCCCGGCCACCGGCTCGTCGGCGAACTCCCGGGCGACGGCGACCAGCTCCGCGAGGTTCTCCACCCGGGTCTCGTCCTGCGGGTCGTCGGAGTCCTCGAGCTCCTTGAGGTAGCCACTGCGGGACAGGACCTCCTCGAGGACCACGTCGGCACGCTCGTCGGCGTCGACCATGGACTGGAGCTCCTCGACCATCTGCACGAAGGGCTTGATGCAGTTCAGGGACCGGCTGGCGATGCCTGCCGCCTCGTCGGCCCGCCGCAACGCCTCCCAGAAGGTGATCCGCTCGCGCTGGGCCAGCGCCTGGACGCACGCCTCCGCCCGGTCCCCGATCCCGCGTTTGGGGACGTTGAGGATCCTGCGCAGCGAGATCTCGTCGGCAGGGTTGGCCAGCATCCGCAGGTAGGCGAGCGCGTCGCGGACCTCCTTGCGCTCGTAGAACCGGACCCCACCGACGACCTTGTAGGGCATGCCGACCCGGATGAACACCTCCTCGAACACCCGGGACTGTGCGTTGGTGCGGTAGAACACCGCGACGTCACCGGGCTTGGCGTGCCGGCCGTCGGTGAGCTTGTCGATCTCCTCGGAGACGAACCGGGCCTCGTCGTGCTCGTCGTCGGCCACGTAGCCGACGATCTGCTCGCCGTCACCGGCGTCGGACCACAGGCTCTTCGGCTTGCGACCCTTGTTGCGGCTGATCACCGAGTTCGCGGCGTTGAGGATCGTCTGCGTGGACCGGTAGTTCTGCTCGAGCAGGATCGACCGGGCGTCGGGGAAGTCCTCCTCGAACTGCAAGATGTTGCGGATGTTCGCGCCGCGGAAGGCGTAGATCGACTGGTCCGCGTCGCCGACCACCATCAGCTCGGAAGGTTCGACGCGCTCCTCGCCGTCGT
>JAICRS010000025.1 GCA_025966335.1 Nocardioidaceae bacterium | reverse complement strand
GGCGGCGAACAGGTCCGGCCACCGCGGCGACAGCGCGGGCCAGGCGGCGGTGAGGTCGAGCAGGTGGTCGCCGATCGCCACGACGGCGCGGGCCTGGCCGTCCGGTCCGACCATCGACCCGTACGGGAGCGTCTGCGGGCCGAACGGATGACCGGCGGGCGCCCAGGACGTCACCGGGCCGGCCCCCGGCCCGACCAGGTCCAGGCGTAGGCCCCGTCGTCGACCGCCTGCCCGCCCTCGCCCAGTTCCAGCGGGCGGAACGTGTCCACCATCACGGCCAGCTCGTCGAAGAACTCGACCCCGAGGCTGCGCTCGATCGCGCCCGGCTGGGGACCGTGGGCGTGCCCGCCCGGGTGCAGCGACACCGAGCCCTGGCCGATGCCCGACCCCTTGCGGGCCTCGTAGTCGCCGGCGCAGTAGAACATGACCTCGTCGGAGTCCACGTTGGAGTGGTAGTACGGCACCGGGACGGCCAGCGGGTGGTAGTCCACCTTGCGGGGCACGAAGTTGCACACCACGAAGTTGTGGCCCTCGAACACCTGGTGCACCGGCGGCGGCTGGTGGACGCGGCCGGTGATCGGCTCGAAGTCCTCCACGTTGAAGGTGTAGGGATACAGGCACCCGTCCCAGCCGACCACGTCGAACGGATGCGTCGGACAGGTCAGCCGGCTCCCGACGATCCCGCCCGCACCGTTGCCGCGGTGCTTGACCAGCACCTCGACGTCGGTCCCGTCCACCAGCAGCGGCTCGGTGGGGCCGTCGAGGTCACGCTCGCAGTACGGCGCGTGCTCGAGGAGCTGGCCGTAGCGCGAGAGGTACCGCTTCGGTGGGGCGATGTGGCTGTTCGCCTCGATCACGTAGGCCCGCAGCATCCCGGTCGGTACCCAGCGGTGCGTGGTCGCCCGCGGGATCACCACGTAGTCACCGGTCCGGAAGGGCAGCGCGCCGAAGACCGTCTCGACGACCCCCTCGCCCTCCTGGACGAAGACGCACTCGTCGCCGATCGCGTTGCGGTAGTAGGGAGAGGTCTCACCCGCCACCACGTAGGAGATGCGGACGTCGGCGTTGCCGAGCACCAGCCTGCGGCCCTCGACAGGGTCGAGCGCCTTCCAGGCGTTGTCCTCGAACAGCGAGTGCAGCTTGAGGTGCCGTGGCTTCAGCGGATGGTTCGCGGTGGTGCCGAGGTCCGCGAGCTCCCAGACCTGGCTGTCCACGATCGCCGACGGCACGCCACGGTGGTAGAGCAACGACGAGTCGGAGGAGAAGCCTTCCTCGCCCATCAGCTCCTCGTAGTGCAGCCCGCCCTGGTCCGTGCGGAACTGGGTGTGCCGCTTCGCCGGGATGACGCCGACCTGCCGGTAGTGGGCCATGGCTGTGCCTCGCTTCTCCGGTGCTCACTTACTGTCCTATTAACGGACAGACATGTCCGTTCACGACAACGATGCGTTAGTGTCGACGAGGTGTCAACCATTCCAGATCCGAACCCGTCCGCGCTGCCGGAGGAGTACCGCGCACTGGTCGACGACGCGGCGATCTTCCCGCCCGGGAACGCCCCGTTGCCCCGGGCCGTCGAGGAGCATCGCAGCCACCGGGCGGCAGCGCACGCCGGCCTGCTCGGGCCGTTCGTGGTCAGTGACACCCGGCTCCCCGAGCTGATCGCCCTGCTCCGGCCCGACCCCTCTCCGCAGGAGGCGGCGCCGCCCCTCGCGGTCGGCGTGGTGGTCACCGGCGGCGCCGGCGCCATCGAGCCCGCGGTCCGTTGGGCCGGTCGCGAGGACTGCCTCGGGCTGCGCGCGGTGGAGGTGGCGCTGCGGGACGAGGCCGACCTCGAGCACAACGCCCGGCGGATGACGACCGCCGTCGACCAGCTGGTGGCCGACGGCCACCTTCCCGGTGAGGCCGACGTGTACGTCGAGCCGCCGCGGCTGTCCGACGGCCCCCCGAGCCACTCCTGGCTCGCCGCCCTCGACGAGGTGGCGGCGATGGACCTGCGGCTGAAGTTCCGCACCGGAGGAGTCAGCGCCGACGCGTTCCCGACAGCGAGGGAGCTCGCCACCTGCATCGAGGCGTCCCTGGACCGCGAGCTGCCGTTCAAGTGCACGGCAGGACTGCACAACGCGGTCCGGCACCGGGACCCGGAGACCGGCTTCGAGCACCACGGGTTCCTCAACGTGCTGCTGGCCACCCGGGCCAGCCTCGACGGCGCGGACACCGAACGGGTCACGGCCGTGCTCGAGCTGACCGAGCCGGCGGAGCTCCGGCGGCTGATCGAGGACGCCGGTCCGGCATCGCTCGCCTCCGCCCGCCGGTGGTTCACCTCGTTCGGGTCCTGCAGCGTCCGCGAGCCGCTGCAGGACCTGGTTCACCTCGACCTTCTCCCCGACCTACCCCTGGAGCCAGCATGACCGAGCCGACCAGCTGGGTGGAGGGCGCATCCGGCTCCCTCTTCGACGTCGACAACCTGCCCTACGGGGTCTTCTCCCACGACGACGAGGAGCCACGCGTCGGCGTACGCATCGGCGACCTCGTGCTCGACCTGGCACCGGTGGCGGCCGGGGAGATGCTCGAGGTGGCGCACGCCTTCGAGGCCACCGACCTCAATCCCCTGATGGCGATGGGCAAGCCGGCCTGGTCGTCCGTGCGCCGATGGGTGACCAGCCTGCTCACCGACGAGGCCGAGCGCCCGCTCGTCGAGCCGATGCTGGTGCCGGTCGACGAGGTCACCATGCATCTGCCGGTCACCGTCGCCGACTACGTCGACTTCTACTGCTCGCTGGACCATGCCGGCAACGTCGGCAAGATCTTCCGGCCCGACGCCGAGCCGCTGCTGCCGAACTGGCGGCACCTTCCGGTCGGCTACCACGGTCGCGCCGGCACGGTGGTGGTCTCCGGCACGCAGGTACGCCGGCCCTCAGGACAGCGGAAGCCGCCGACCGCGGATGCCCCGACCTACGGAGCCTCGGAGCGGCTCGACATCGAGGCCGAGCTGGGCTTCGTGGTCGGCGCCCCCAGCGAGCTGGGTCACCAGGTGCCTGTCGAGGCGTTCACCGACCATGTCTTCGGCGTGGTGCCGCTCAACGACTGGTCCGCGCGCGACATCCAGGCGTGGGAGTACGTCCCGCTCGGACCGTTCCTCGGCAAGTCGTTCGCGACCTCGGTGGCGGCCTGGGTCACCCCGCTCGAGGCCCTGGAGCCGGCCCGCGTCGACCTGCCCGGCCAGGAGCCCGAGCCGCTGGACTACCTGCGGGTCGGTCCGGGCGCCGGCTACGACATCGACTTCGAGGTGGAGCTCAACGGCGAGGTGGTGGCGCGACCGCCGTACGCCTCGATGTACTGGTCCCCCGCGCAGATGCTGGCGCACCTGACCGTCAACGGGGCCTCGTTGCGGGTCGGTGACCTGTTCGCCTCGGGCACCGTCAGCGGACCGCGCCCGGACCAGCGCGGCTCCTTCCTGGAGCTGTCGTGGGGCGGCAAGGAGCCGTTCACCGCCGGTGGTCGGGAGCGGGCCTTCCTCGAGGACGGGGACACGGTCACGATCCGGGCCACCGCCCCCGGCCGGCTCGGGCGGATCGCCCTGGGCGAGGTCACCGGGAACGTGGTCCCGGCCCGCTGAGCCTCAGCGCCAGCAGAACAGGCGGATGACCGTGCCCCCGGACGTCGAGCGCACCTGCACCAGGTCGCACAGCTGGTTCGCGATCCACACCCCGCGGCCGCCCTCGGCCATCGCGACGGCGACGTCACGCCCGACCAGCGGGTCCTCGATCCGTCCGCCGTCACGCACCTCGACCACGAACGCGTCCGGCTCCGTCCAGGCCCGCAGCGTGCCGTCGCCGCCGCCGTGGATCACGCTGTTGGTGGCGAGCTCGTGGGCGGCGAGGACCAGGTCGTCGGCGACCTCGGACCCGATTCCCGCCCGGACGGCGAGCCGGCGCACGACATCGCGCAGCCCCGGCAGGTCGCCGGCCCCGAAGCGCACCTCGTCGGCGACCTCGGGCGGGGCGGACAAGGACTCCCCGAACACCGAGAGCGCGTGGCCGTGCCCCCCGTAGGAGGCGGTGGCCGGATCCGTTGCCGTCACGACCGGGTGCGTGCGACGTACGTCGTCGGCGGTCCCGGCCGGTAACGCGCCGATGTCGTAGGGACACATCAGCCGCCAGGCGGGACCGTCGTCGAAGGCCACGTTGAGCAGCGCCTCGTGCAGGCGGCACTCTTCGAGCTCGACGTCGCGCCGGCCCGACCACACCGGCTCGCCCACGCCGCGGACGCGGGCACCGGCAGGCGCAGCGGCCAGGAACGCGCGCCAGGCCGGGATGATCCGGGCCGGGTTGGCGCCGAGCCCGGCCATGTCCACGAAGAGCACGCGTGCCGCGTCCGGGCCCAGCGCATCCTCGAGGGCGGCGATCCGGTCGGGAAGGGTCGCCACCATCACCGGCTCGTCCTGGGCGATGCCCTCACGGACGAACGGCAGCACCGCGTCGACGATGCCGTCGAGACCGCGGTAGAAGACCGCTTCGTGCCGGAACCGGTCGATCACCGAGTCCGGCACCTGCGCATCACAGGTCAAGCGTTGAACCCCCTCCAGCGCACCGTGTCGGCCCCAGCCCCGACGTGCGCGGTCCCAGCATGCAACGGATAGGTGCACGAGGTAAAGAGTTCGTCACGATCGGGATGTCGCACTCCATCAGACACGGGCGGAGGTTGCGGCTGCACCGGCCGCTCGGACTAGGGTGCAAGGCATGAATACTCGCATGCTGAAGATGCTGGCCACCACGGTGCTCGTCTCCCTGCCGCTCGCCGGCTGCGCGACGGGCGACACCACGGAGGTCGAGGGTGGCGCCAAGATCGTGGAGGAAGGGAAGCTCACGGTCTGCACCCACCTGCCCTACAAGCCGTTCGAGTTCAACCAGGGCGGCGAGGTCGTCGGGTTCGACATCGACCTGATGGACCTGGTGGCCGACGAGCTGGGTCTGGAGACCAAGGTCTTCGACACCCCGTTCGAGGGCATCCAGTCCGGCCAGTCGCTCAACACCGGACAGTGCGACGTGGCCGCCGCCGGCATGACCATCACAGACGAGCGCGCCGCGGTCATCGACTTCTCGGACCCCTACTTCGACGCCACGCAGGCGCTGCTGACGAAGACCGGCTCCGGCATCTCCTCGATGGAGGACCTCGCCGGGAAGTCGCTCGCGGTGCAGGTCGGCACCACCGGTGAGATCTACGCCGAGGAGAACGCGCCCGAGGACACCACGCTGCGGTCCTTCGAGGACCTCGCGCTGCTGGCCGCTGCGGTGAAGACCGGCCAGGTCGACGCCGCGATCAACGACAACGGCGTGCTCTACGACTACGTGAAGAGCAACCCCGACACCGAGGTGGTCACCGAGTTCGACACCGGTGAGCAGTACGGCTTCGCGGTGAAGAAGGACGACAACGAAGCCCTTCTCGAGACGATCAACGAGGTGCTCGCCACCGCCAAGGAAGACGGCACCTACGACGAGATCTACGAGAAGTGGTTCGGCGAGGCGAAGAGCTGAGCGTCTCCCCCTAGTCCCCCTCGCCCTCACCCCAGGAGCCCGGCATGGCGATGAGTCCCCGCAAGCGAGCCCAGGTGAGCAGGGGCGTGCAGTACGGCATCATGCTCCTGATCGTCGTCGTCCTGCTCGTGGTCGCCGACTGGGAGCTGATCCTCTCCCAGTTCCTGGACACCGAGATCCTGCTCGACCTGATGCCGGAGATCTTCACCACTGCGCTGAAGAACACCCTGCTCTACACCGCGGCTGCGTTCACGTTCGGACTGATCGTCGGGCTCCTGCTCGCGCTGATGCGGCTGTCGTCGGTGGGTCCGTACCGCTGGCTCGCCACCGGCGTCATCGAGTTCTTCCGCGGCGTCCCGGCGCTGGTGGTGTTCATCGCCTTCCAGTTCGGCCTGCCGATCGCGTTCGGCGTGGTGATGCCCGGCGGCATCCTGGGCACGGTGACGGTGGCGCTGGGACTGGTCGGCGCGGCGTACATGGCCGAGACCATCCGGGCCGGCATCCAGGCGGTGCCGAAGGGTCAGATGGAGGCCGCCCGGTCGCTGGGCATGTCCCACAGCCGGGCGATGATCTCGATCGTCGTGCCGCAGGCGTTCCGGATCGTGCTCCCGCCGTTGACCAACGAGTTGATCCTGCTCACCAAGGACTCCTCGCTGGTCTACCTGCTCGGGCTCAGCGCCGCCTCCGCGGAGCTGACGAAGTTCGGACGCGACGCCCTCAACGAGACCGTCAACATGACGCCGCTGATCGGCGTCGCGTTCTGCTACCTGCTGATCACCGTCCCGCTCTCCATCGCCGTGCGGCGGATGGAAGCCCGAGCAGAGAAGGCGCGCTGACCATGACCGAACCGGAGATGCGTCGCGACGCCCCTGCCATCGACGTCAACGAGCTGCACAAGTACTTCGGGGACAACGAGGTCCTCAAGGGGATCGACTTCCACGTGAACAACGGCGAGGTGGTCTGCGTCGTCGGGCCGTCCGGGTCCGGCAAGTCGACCCTGCTGCGCTGCGTGAACCTGCTCGAGCAGCCCACCTCCGGCACGATCTTCGTCGAGGGGGTCGAGATCACCGATCCGGACATCAACGTCGACAAGGTGCGCAGCAAGATCGGGATGGTGTTCCAGCAGTTCAACCTCTTCCCGCACCTGTCGGTGATGCGGAACCTGACCATCGCCCAGCAGCGGGTGAAGAAGCGCGGCAAGGAGGAGTCGGTCGACATCGCCCGGCGCAACCTGGCGAAGGTCGGGCTGGCCGAAAAGGAGGACGCCTTCCCCGCACACCTCTCCGGTGGTCAGATGCAGCGGGTCGCGATCGCCCGCGCCCTGTCGATGGAGCCGGACATGATGCTCTTCGACGAGCCGACCAGCGCGCTGGACCCCGAGCTCGTCGGGGACGTGCTCGGGGTGATGAAGGAGCTGGCGCACGAGGGCATGACGATGATGGTGGTCACCCACGAGATGGGCTTCGCCCGCGAGGTGGGCGACAAGCTGGTGTTCATGGACGGTGGGGTGATCCTCGAGGAGGGCGACCCGGCCGCCGTACTCGCGGACCCCCAGCACGAGCGCACCCGCTCGTTCCTCTCCAAGGTCCTCTGACCCGACTCGGGCTACAGGTTGCCGCGGGCCTCCTGCTCGCGCTCGATCGCCTCGAACAGCGCCTTGAAGTTGCCCTTGCCGAAGCCGAGCGACCCGTGCCGCTCGATGAACTCGTAGAAGACGGTCGGCCGGTCCCCCATCGGCTTGGTGAAGATCTGCAGCAGGTAGCCGTCCTCGTCCCGGTCGACCAGGATCTTGCGCCGCTTCAGCTCCTCGATCGGCACCCGCACGTTCCCGATCCGCTCGCGCAGCTCCGGGTCGTCGTAGTACGAGTCCGGGGTCTCGAGGAACTCGATGCCGTTGTCGCGCAGGATGTCGACGCTGCGCAGGATGTCGTTGGTGGCCAGGGCGATGTGCTGGCAGCCCGCGCCGTCGTAGAACTCGAGGTACTCGTCGATCTGCGACTTCCGCTTGGCGACCGCCGGCTCGTTGAGCGGGAACTTCACCCGGTGGTTGCCGCTGGCCACCACCTTCGACATCAGCGCCGAGTAGTCGGTGGCGATGTCGTCGCCGATGAACTCGGCCATGTTCGTGAAGCCCATGACCTTGTTGTAGAACTCCACCCACTCGTCCATCCGGCCGAGCTCGACGTTGCCGACACAGTGGTCGATCGCCTGGAAGAGCCGCTTCGGGTGCCCCTCGGCGCGGCTCACCGTGGTCTCCCGGGCGATGAACCCCGGCAAGTAGGGACCGGTGTAGTCCCGTCGGTCGATCAGCGTGTGCCGGGTCTCGCCGTACGTCGCGATCGCGGCGGTCCGGACCGTACCGAACTCGTCGGTGATGTCGTGCGGCTCCTCGAGGACCGTGGCTCCGACCGAGCGGGCGTGCTCGATGCACTTGTCCACGTCGGGGACCTCCAGCGACAGGTCCACCACACCGTCGCCGTGCTTGCGGTGGTGGTCGAGCAGGGGGCTGTCCGGGGTGACCCCGCCGCTGAACACGAACCGGGCCGAGCCGGAGCGCAGCACGTAGGTCTTGCTGTCCCGGCACCCGTTCTCCGGTCCGCGGTAGGCCTCGAGGTCCATCCCGAGCGCGAGCTGGTAGAAGTTCGCGGTCTGGGTGGCGTTGCCCACCACGAAGCACACCGCGTCCATCGCCGTCACGGGGAACGGGTCCTGGCTCGCGTCGTACTCCACCAACCCGACCAGCTGCTGCAGCTGCTCGAGGGTCAGGTCGGCCTTCAGCTCGTCCGAGGTCAGGGGCTGCGTGATCGGTTGGGTCATGTCCCACACCCTGGTGTGCCAGGCGCAGAGTGTGCAACAGTACGACGGATCACTGTGCAACCTGCTCACTATTGAGGGGAACGATGGACGATCTGGATGCCACATTGATCCATCTGTTCGCAACCGAGCCGCGGATCGGGGTCCTCGAGGCGTCCCGTCGCCTCGGCGTGGCCCGCGGCACCGTGCAGGCCCGGTTGGACAAGCTGGGCGCAGCCGGCGTGATCCAGGGCTGGGGACCGGAGCTGTCCCCCGACGCGATCGGCTACCCGGTGACCGCGTTCCTGACCCTGGAGATCCGGCAGGGCTCCGGCCACGAGGTGATCGCCGAGCACCTGGCCGGCATCCCCGAGGTGCTGGAGGCGTTCACGATCACCGGCGCCGGTGACATGTGGTGCCGGGTGGTGGCCCGGTCCAACGCCGACCTGCAGCGGGTCATCGACGCGGTGCTGTCCGACGCCGGCATCGTCCGCTCCTCCACCGTGATCGCGCTGGCCACCCAGATCCCCTACCGGGTGCGTCCGCTCCTCGACGCCGCGGTGGCCAGTGGATAGTGTGACGGCCAGCACACCTTTACTACGGATCGTCCGGCACGTACCTGCCGGTGAAGGGACTGATCACGCATGGGCTCTGTCACCTACGAGCACGCTGAACGGCTCTATCCAGGAGCACCTTCCCCCGCCGTCGACGACCTGAACCTGGAGATCGACGACGGCGAGTTCATGGTCCTGGTCGGGCCCTCCGGCTGCGGCAAGTCGACGTCGCTGCGGATGCTCGCCGGCCTCGAGGAGGTCACCGCCGGCAAGATCCTGATCGGCGACCGGGACATCACCCACCTGCCGCCCAAGGACCGGGACATCGCGATGGTGTTCCAGAACTACGCGCTCTACCCGCACATGAGCGTGGCCGACAACATGGCGTTCTCGCTGAAGATGGCCAAGGTCGGCAAGGAGGAGCGGATGCAGCGCGTGGCTGAAGCCGCCAAGCTGCTCGACCTCGAGCAGTACCTCGACCGCAAGCCGAAGGCACTGTCCGGCGGTCAGCGGCAGCGGGTCGCGATGGGCCGCGCGATCGTCCGGCACCCGCAGGTGTTCTGCATGGACGAGCCGTTGTCGAACCTCGACGCGAAGCTGCGGGTCTCCACCCGGACCCAGATCGCCGCCCTCCAGCAGCGGCTGGGGATCACCACCGTCTACGTCACCCACGACCAGGTCGAGGCGATGACGATGGGCGACCGGGTCGCGGTGATGAAGGACGGCGTCCTCCAGCAGGTCGACACCCCGCTGAACCTCTACGACCGCCCCAAGAACCTCTTCGTGGCGGGCTTCATCGGCTCACCCGCGATGAACCTCGTGGAGGCCAAGGCCGGCGAGGGGAACGCACGGATCGGCGACTACGAGGTGCCGGTCGACCGTACTGCGTCGTCGAAGATGCAGGGCGCGATCACCGTCGGCGTCCGACCCGAGTCGTGGCGGATCGTCGACGAAGGTCAGGGCGGGCTTCCGGTGAAGGTCACCGTCGTCGAGGAGCTCGGCGCCGACGCCTTCGTCTACGGCACCAGTGGCGTGGAGGGCACACCCAGCGACATCATCGTCCGGATCGACGCCCGCCGGAACCTGCACAAGGGCGAGACGATCTACGTGACGACCGACCCCGACCACGTGCACGTGTTCGACACCGCCTCCGGAGACCGCCTCTCCGACTGATCCACCGACTTGTCAGGAGAGCCGGACGGCGACGTCGTGGGCGGCCGCGGTCACCCGCGGGCCGACCGTCGTGAGCTCGAGGTCGCCCAGGGTCACGATGCCCACCGACGCCTCGAGCCCGTCCACGCCGAGCACCGGGGCGGCAACTCCGCGCGCGCCGGCCTGCAGCTCGCCGACGGTCTGCACGAACCGGGTCCGGTCGTCCCCGCCGGTGGCGATCTCGCGACCGAGCAGGATCGCCTTGCCCGCGGCCCCCTGCTCCAGCGGATGCCGGGCGCCGACCCGGTAGGCGACGTGGAAGTCGGTCCAGGTCGGCTCGACGACCGCGATCGCCAGCGCCTCTCCCCCGTCCGCGACGGTCAGGTGTGCCGTGCACCCGAGCTCCTCGGCGAGCGCACGGAGCACCGGGTTCGCCAGCTCGCGCAGGACCGGCTGCAGCCCGCGCGCCAGCGCGAGCACACCGAGGCCGACGTGCAGCCTGCCGGATGCGTCGCGACGGGCCAGCCCGTGCTGCTCGAGGGTGGCGACCAGCCGGTAGACCACCGTGCGGTTGACGCCGACGGCGGCGGACAGCTCGGTGATGCTCAGGCCACCGGGCGAGCCGGCCAGGACGCTGAGCACGCGCAGCCCCCGGTCGAGGGTCTGGGAGGTCTCCGCGGCCATGCGCTGAGCGTATCCCGATCAGCCCCCGCCCCCTCCGAACGGGCGGTTAGGAGGTCTTGCGGGCCGCCCACTGCCGGATCCGGTCGATCCGCTCGGTGAGCTGGTCGGCCGTGGCCACCGCCGCCGCGGGCCCGCCACACTCCCGGCGCAACGCCGCGTGGGTGACTCCGTGCGGCTGCCCGGTCCGGTGGTTCCACGCGGCGACGAGCCCGTTCAGCTCGCGGCGCAGCGTGGCGAGGTGCTCGTGGGTGGAGACGTCCCGAACGACCTCCTCCTGCGTCGACCGGGTCCGCCGCTGCTGGCGGGCCCGCTCGCTCTGGCGCAGGTGCAGCAGGTCACGGACCTGCTCCGGCTCGAGCAGGCCGGGGATGCCGAGGAAGTCCATCTCCTCGTCGGAGCCGACCTGCACCTCCCCCGAGTGCCCGAACTCGCCGCCGTCGTAGAGCACCCGGTCGAAGGTCGCCTGCGAGCCGAGCGCCTCGAACGGCAGCAGGGCCTCGTCGGCCGAGGCCCCCTCCGAGGCCTGCGCCTGGTTCAGCAGGTCCTCCTCGGCGGCGAAGATGTCGCCGTCGTCGGTGACCTTGCGGCCGAGGACGTGGTCGCGCTGGACCTCCATCTCGGAGGCGAAGCCGAGCAGGTTCGGCACCGAGGGCAGGAACACCGACGCGGTCTCGCCCCGCCTGCGCGCCCGCACGAACCGGCCGACCGCCTGGGCGAAGAACAACGGGGTCGAGGTCGTGGTCGCGTAGACGCCGACGGCGAGCCGGGGTACGTCGACGCCCTCGGACACCATCCGGACCGCCACCATCCACCGGGAGTCGTCCTCGGCGAACTTCGCGATCCGCTTCGACGCGGCCTTCTCGTCGGAGAGCACGATGGCCGGCTTCTCGCCCGAGATGGTGGCGAGCAATGCGGCGTACGCCCGGGCGGAGTCCTGGTCCGAGGCGATCACCAGTCCGCCGGCGTCCGGGACGTGCCGGCGTACCTCCGAGAGCCGCCGGTCCGCGGCCGCGAGCACCGAGGGCATCCACGAGCCACCGGGGTCCAGCGCGGTGCGCAGCGCCTGGGCGGTCAGGTCCTTGGTCAACGGCTCACCGAGCCGGGCCGCGATCTCGTCGCCCGCGCGGGTGCGCCACTGCATCTCGCCGCTGTAGGCCATGAACAGGACCGGGCGCACGACATGGTCGGCCAGCGCGTGGGCGTAGCCGTAGGTGAAGTCCGCGGCGCTCTTCGGCGTGCCGTCGTCGTCGGGCGCGTAGGTCACGAACGGGATCGGGTTGATGTCGGAGCGGAACGGGGTGCCCGTCAGCGCGAGGCGCCGGGCCGCCGGGTCGAACGCCTCCCGCACCGCCTCACCCCACGACAGCGCGTCGCCGGCGTGGTGCACCTCGTCGAGGATGACCAGCGTCTTGAACCGCTCGGTGCGGATCCGGTGCGCGAGCGGGTTGGTGGCGACGCCGGCGTAGGTGACCGCGACCCCGACGTAGTCCTGGCTGGTCTTGCCCCTCTTGCCGGAGTACGTCGGGTCGATCGGGATCCCCGCGCGGGCGGCCGCATCCGCCCACTGGGTCTTGAGGTGCTCGGTGGGCGCGACCACGGTGATCCGGTCGACGACCCGACGGGAGAGCAGCTCGGCGGCCACGGTCAGCGCGAACGTGGTCTTCCCGGCGCCCGGGGTGGCCACCGCGAGGAAGTCCTTCGGGTTCTCGGCGAAGTACTGCTCGAGGGCCGCGGACTGCCACGCGCGCAGCTTCGTCGCGGTCCCCCAGGCGGCACGATCCGGATAGGCGGGGGGAAGCTCGTTGAGGGGTGCGGGAATGTGGGGGGAGTTCGTCACGGGGGTCGGTACGCCAGCCAGTTGTCGGTCATCCGGGACACCTGGCCCGGGGTGAACATGTTCATGCAGGAGTCGAACGAGTAGTTCATGAAGTTGCGGACCGGATCAAGTCCGTCGGCGTCGCAGGTATCCCGGCCCACCTCGCAGGTCAGGCTCGGCTGCGCCTCGGCCGCCGTGTCGTCGACGCGGTCGTTGCCCGCCGAGCAGCCGCCCTCGAAGGTGTGGAACAGGCCCAGCCAGTGGCCGACCTCGTGCACGGTGGTGTCACCGCGGTTGTAGCGCCGGAGGTCACCGCCGCGCAGGCTCTCCTGGTGCACCGTCACGCCGTCCAGCCGTGGCTGCCGCTCCGCCCGCCACGGGACCGTGCTCCAGCCGAGCACGACCGAGTCGGCGCGCGGGCTGTGCGGCGCGGAGAAGTACAGGTTCAGCGCCTCCGGGCCACCCTCGTGCAGCCGACGGCGCAGCTGCTTGTCCGAAGCATCGAACAGCGAGGCGGTGTACCAGCGCTGGTTGCGGCTCCGGTCGAACGACGCGAGGTAGAACCGGAAGTGCGTGCTGGCGTTGACGCGGGACTGCCCGCCGCCGAAGGCTGCGTTGAGCACGTCGATCTGCCCGCGGACGGCCCGGAGCGACGGGCCGTTCGCGTGGTCGCCGTCGATGACGTGCGCGTGCACCGGAATGCGCAGCACCAGCCCGCTCCGGCCGCGGCTCGACGCCCCGGACGACCGCGCCTGCGCCACCGCGCGGTCCAGCCTGCGGTCGATCCGGCGCAGCTGGCGCAGGGAGTACTGCTTCTGGTCCGGGACCCGCTCGAGCCGCGCGGACACCGAGCCGGCATCGTGCACGTGGGCAGGTCGGCAGTGCGGGTCAGCGGCTGCCCCGGAGGACGGTGCGGCCGACGATGTGGTGGCGGTGAGGACGGTGCAGGCGAGTACGACGCCCGCCGCCGCGAACGTGACCACCCGAGAGGCGCGGCGACTGTTGCGCACAAAGATCACTCATCGTCTTTCTTGAGCTCTTCCCAGGCTTCCTTGCACTCGGGGCAGACGGGGTACTTCTCGGGATCCCGGCTGGGCACCCAGATCTTCCCGCAAAGCGCAACGACCGGGGTCCCCATCACCATCGCCTCGGTCAGCTTGTCCTTGGGGACGTAGTGGGAGAAGCGCTCGTGGTCACCGTCGTCGGTCGGGGCCGTGCGGGTGTCCTCGACGGTCTGGGAACCGGGGCTCAGCTGGATGTTCACAGGCAGCAGTCTAACGACTCGCGGGCTCAGTTGAGGGTGGGATCGAGCGGGCGTGTGGACACCCACGCGAGCTCGCCCGGCTGCCGCCGGAGGACCCTGGTCCACAGTCCCCGCGGGTCCGCCCCGAACACGTCGGCGGGAACGGACGGTACGACGTACCAGGAGCCTTCCTCGATCTCCGCCTCGAGCTGCTCGGTCCCCCAGCCGGCGTAGCCGGCGAAGATCCGCAGCCGGGAGACGGCCGAGCCCAGCAGCTCGGTCGGCGTGTCGAGGTCGACGATCCCGGTGCTTCCGAACAGGCGTCGCCAGCCCACGGGCTCGTCGCTGTCCTCCTCCTCGGCACCCCGGACGGTGGCGACCGCCAGCGCCGAGTCGGTGCTGACCGGCCCACCGTGGAACAGCACTCCCGGTTCGGCGGTGAGTCCGGACCAGTCCGCGAGGACGTCGCCCACCGGCACCGGTGACGGCCGGTTGAGGACCACCCCGAGCGCGCCGTTCTCGTCGTAGTCGAGCAGCAGCACGACGCTGTGGTCGAAGTTGGGGTCCACCAGCGCCGGCGCGGCCACCAGCAGATGACCTGCCTGGAGCTGGACCGGCGCGGGCTCAGCCATCGGCCGCTCCGGCCGCTCCTGCCTCGGCTGCCTGGCGCACCGCCGCCGCCACCGAGGTGTGCACGTCGGCGTGGAACACGCTCGGGATGATGTAGTTGGCGTTCAGCTCGTCCTGGGTGACCGCGGAGGCCACCGCCTCGGCCGCGGCGAGCAGCAGCGCCTCGTCGACGCGGGTGGCGGAGGCGTCCAGCAGCCCGCGGAAGACCCCGGGGAACGCCAGCACGTTGTTGATCTGGTTCGGGTAGTCCGAGCGGCCGGTCGCCACGACGGTCGCATATCTCCGCGCCTCCCCCGGGTCCACCTCGGGCACGGGGTTCGCGAGCGCGAAGACGATCGCCCCATCGGCCATCGCCTCGATGTCCGGTCCGGACAGCACGTTGGGGGCCGAGACGCCGATGAACACGTCGGCACCGACCACGGCGTCCTTGAGGCTGCCGGCGACGTCCGCGCGGTTTGTGACCTCCGCCAGCCAGTGCAGCGACTCGTGCAGGTTCTCCCGGTCCTTGTGGATCACACCCTCGATGTCGGCCACGACCACGTCCTTCACCCCCGCGGCCAGCAGCAGGCGCAGGATCGCGGTCCCGGCGGCACCGGCGCCGGACATCACCACGCGCACGGACTCGATCGGCTTGCCGACGACCCGCAGCGCGTTCGTGAGCGCGGCGAGCACCACGATCGCCGTGCCGTGCTGGTCGTCGTGGAAGACCGGGATGTCGAGGATCTCGCGCAGCCTGGCTTCGATCTCGAAGCAGCGCGGGGCGCCGATGTCCTCGAGGTTGATGCCGGCGAACACCGGCGCGATCAGCTGCACGGTGCGGACGATCTCGTCGGTGTCCTGGGTGTCGAGGCACAGCGGCCAGGCGTCGATGCCCGCGAAGCGCTTGAACAACGCGGCCTTGCCCTCCATCACCGGGAGCGCGGCGGCGGGGCCGATGTTGCCCAGGCCGAGCACGGCCGACCCGTCGGTGACCACGGCCACGGCGTTGCGCTTGACGGTCAGCCGCCTGACGTCGGCGGGGTTCGCCGCGATCGCCTCGCAGACCCGGGCCACCCCGGGGGTGTAGATCATCGACAGGTCGTCGCGGTTGCGGATCGGGTGCTTCGCCGCCATCTCGATGGTTCCGCCGAGGTGCATCAGGAAGGTCCGGTCGGAGACCTTGTGCACCGCGACGCCCTCGATCGCGCGCAGCTCGTCGACGATCCGGTCGGCGTGGGCGGTGTCGATGGCGGCACAGGTCACGTCGATCCGGAGCTTGTCGTGCCCGGAGGCTGTCACGTCCAGCGCGGTGACCACGCCGCCGCAATGCTCCACCACGGAGGTCAGCTGGCTGATCGCGGTGCCACCCGCAGGCAGCTCGAGCCGGACGGTGATCGAGTACGAGATGCTCGGTGTAGAGGCCACGCCCACATGTTGTCACGTCGCGACGCCGCGCCGTAGCCATCGGAGGGGCGGGTGATCCCGGGCGAACGAAGCCCCGGCTGCGACGCGGGGAGGGAGGTTCCGCGGAGGGAGCCGCGGGGAGCGTCGCAGCCGGGGCTGCTCTGGTGGTCGCTCAGGCGACCAGGTGTGGGCGGGCCATTGCCGTCATCAGCGCCCGGTCCTTACGGTGCGCGGTGTCGATCATGCGCGCCATCTCCGGCGACGTCGGGTTCTCGGCGCAGGCATCGAGAATCGCCCGAACGCCGGCGAGCTCACCGGCGGCGCGCTGCCACGCGGCGTCTACGGCGGACTCCGTGTCGGCCGGGTCGTCCAGGAGCTCACGCTCGATCATCCCGGCGAGGCGGGTGTGCCAGCGCAGCTGCAGCGCCCCGAGGAGGGCGAGCTCGTCGCCGAAGGTCTCGGCGACGCCGGGCACGTCCAGAGGCAGCCTGCCGTCACGACGGCTGTTCGCCTCGTCGATCACGGCACGGAGAACCTCTCCGCGGCGGTGGAAAGCATCCCAGGTCATGGGCTTGCTCCTTTCTCACGTACCGTTGGTACATACTCAGAGTATGTTCACATACTCTGAGTATGCAAGCGCACTCGGGGTGATGTGGCGCACCTCCCGGGACGTACCGCCGGTCGGTCCTATGCTCAGGGAATGACCACACGGGCGACGGCGAAGATGCTGGGCAAGGTTCCGCGCACCTCTCGGCGGCAGGAGTACTCCGCGTCCACCAAACGCGCGCTGGTCGACGTCGCCTCCGAGCTCTTCACCAAGCGCGGTTACGCCGGAACCAGCCTCGACGAGATCGTGTCCGGCGCCCGGGTCACCAAGGGAGCGCTCTACCACCACTTCAGCGGGAAGCAGGCACTGTTCGAGGCGGTCTTCGAGACGGTCGAGGCGGAGGCCACCGCGGCGATCCGCAAAGCCGTCCGCGACCACGACGACCCGTGGGAGAAGGCATTGTCGGGCCTGCGCGCGTTCCTCGACGTCGTGCAGCAGCCCGGCTACCGGCGGATCGTGATCCAGGAGGGTCCGGCGATCCTCGGTTACGAGCGGTTCCGCGAGCAGGAGGAACGGTCGACGTTCGGGATCGTCCAGGAGATCGTGTCCTCGGTGCTGGAGTCCTACGACCTCGAGCCGAGCATGGTGGAGACCTTCAGCCGGATCTTCTTCGGCGCCATGTCGGCGGCCGGCACGGCGGTGTCCTCGGCCGACGACAGCGAGCGCGCCAGCGCCGAGGTGGAGACGGCGATCGCGTTCATCCTCGGCGGTCTCCAGCAGCAGGCCGAGTCGGGCGGCACGCTGCCCGGTCCTGCTATCGGGTGACCGAGACTTTCCCGCTGTCGCCGGGGACCAGCTCGATCCAGACCTTGCCCGGGGGCAGGGTGAGCTCCCCCGCCTTCGTGCTCAGGCGCACCGGGGCGTCGAGCCCCTTCTTGGTCCAGGTGCCACGCACCAGCCGACCTCCGTGGAACACCATCGCCTGGCCCTTGCCGGTGAACTTCGACTCCGGAACCGGGTTGCCGGCGGGGTCCTTGTAGCCCGCGTCCCCGACCTTGACCCGCAGCACCAGCACCGTCGCCGGCTGGAACCGGTCGCCCTCGGCGGCGTGGCTGTTCAGGTTGGTGTACGTGCCGTCCTGGTACTTCCAGGTCGTCGTGTGCCCCCCGGAGAACTGTGCGGCCAGCCCGCCGGCCGGCTGCCCTTTCGGGAAGTCTCCCTCGGAGCCCCAGGGCAGGTAGCTCTGCGGCGCGCCGGTGCTCTTCAGCGTCCGGGCCAGCTTCGGCAGCTGCATGAAGAGGTTGTACGGCGACGTGCGGCCACTGTCGCGGTAGTACCCGGTGGCACCCTCGGTGATCGTCCGGATGTCCGCGGACTGCATCCGCCGCACGGTCGGACCCGCTCCGCCACTGGCCACGAGCACCCCTTCCGCGGGCTCCACGATGCCGATGTCGGTGGCCCGGAAGGACCGCACCGGGCCCACCTTCTGGGGAACCTGGGAGTAGTAGAGGACCGCGAGCCGGGTCGACCCGCCCTCGACGAGCTCCTCGACGACCAGGTCGGCCTTGCCGAGCCCGATCTGCGGACTGCTCGACGAGGTGTTGTCGATCTTCACCACCATCACCGGGTGCTTCGGCGCGGGGCCCTCCGCGGTCAGTCCGGTCAGCGGCCACTGGCCGGCCAGGGTGGCCCCGGCCGCGGTGCTCTGGCTCTCGGGCGACTCTCCCGCCGACGGCGAGTCGGTGGACTCGCTGCAGCCGGCGAGAGCCAGCGCCGCGGTGAGGGCGAGGGTGACGAGCGAACGGGCGCGGGTGCGGCCGGCGCGAGCAGGAGTGTGCATGGGGCTGCCAGACATGGGTGTAAGTGTGACTCAGGGCCGCCCCGTTTCCGGAAACGACCCTGAGTGTCGGTCACGAAATGTTGGTCACAGTCCGCGGAGCGTGCCGGCGTACCAACCGTTGGTCCAGATCGGCGCACGGTGCACCCGCTGGCCGCTGTACGGCGCGTGGATGATCGTCCGGCGACCGTTCTTCCACCCGGCGAAGACCCCCACGTGGTAGACGTTGCGGGCGGTGTCGTCACCGTTGTGGAAGAAGACGAAGTCGCCCTTGCGCAGGTGACGACGCTTGATCCGGTGCGCGAACTTCGCCTGGGCGCCCGACGTCCGCGGGATGCTGCGGAAGCCGGCCTTGCGGTAGCTGTAGTAGATGAGCCCCGAGCAGTCGAAGCGGTTCGGGCCGGCGGCGCCGTAGGCGTACCGGTCGCCCTTCTGGTGACGGACGATGTCCATCCCCACGTTGATCTTCTGCTGACGACGGGAGGCCGCGTCCGCGGCCGGGGTGAAGGCGAACATCGTGGCGGTGAGGGCGACGACGATCATGAGCGGCAGCAGGACAGCGCTGCGCGCACGGAAAGATGCAGGCATGAAGAGTTCCCTTCCCACGCCTGTGAGGTGAGCTGTCGGGTTAGAGCTGAAAGGTGCTCTGTCGCGGCCGCCCGTCCGGGCCGGC
>JAICRS010000267.1 GCA_025966335.1 Nocardioidaceae bacterium | reverse complement strand
GAAGCCCTTCTTGATCGCGTCCTGGTGCGACCCGGAGAACGCGGTGTAGACGAGGTCCCCGCCGTAGGGATGCCGCTCGTGCACCGGCAGCTGGTTGCAGTACTCGACGGTGCGGCGGACCTCGTCGTTGGCGGAGAAGTCGATCTGCGGGTCCACGCCCTGGGTGAACAGGTTCAGCCCGAGCGTCACCAGGCACACGTTGCCCGTGCGCTCGCCGTTTCCGAACAGGCACCCCTCGATCCGGTCCGCGCCGGCCAGGTAGCCCAGCTCAGCCGCCGCGACCGCCGTACCCCGGTCGTTGTGCGGGTGCAGCGAGAGCACCACGTGGTCGCGGTGGTTCAGGTGCCGGTTCATCCACTCGATGGAGTCGGCGTAGACGTTCGGGGTGGCCATCTCCACCGTGGCGGGCAGGTTGATGATCACCGGCTTGTCGGCGGTGGGCTCGAACACCTCGAGCACCTCGTTGCAGACGCGGGCGGCGAACTCCAGCTCGGTGCCGGTGTAGGACTCCGGGGAGTACTCGTAGAACACGGTCGTCTCGGGGACGGTCTCCTCGAACTTCTTGCACAGCCGGGCGCCGGTGACCGCGATGTCGGCGATGCCGTCCATGTCGAGGCCGAACACCACCCGCCGCTGCAGCGTCGAGGTGGAGTTGTAGAGGTGCACGATCGCCTGCTTCGCGCCGCGGATCGCGTCGTAGGTCCGCTCGATCAGGTGCTCGCGGGCCTGGGTCAGCACCTGGATCACCACGTCGTCGGGGATCAGGTTCTCCTCGATCAGCATCCGGACGAAGTCGAAGTCGGTCTGGCTCGCGCTGGGGAAGCCGACCTCGATCTCCTTGTAGCCCATCTGCACGAGGAGCTCGAACATCTTCTTCTTGCGGGCCGGCGTCATCGGGTCGATCAGTGCCTGGTTGCCGTCACGCAGGTCGACCGCGCACCAGCGGGGTGCCTGGGTGATCGTCCTCGACGGCCAGGTGCGGTCGGGTACGTCGACTGCCGGGAACGGCTGGTAACGGCCGAAGGGCATGCCGCTGGGCTGCTGGGGATTGGGCTGGTGGTTCATGGGGGTCCTCACGGTTCGCTGGGTCTGCTTCGGTCCCGGAAGGCGACGACGAAACTCCGCAGCGAGGGGGTCCGGCTAACGAACCTCGCTGCGGCAGCGAAGGAGAAGGTTGCGCCACATGATGGGCCCAGCCTAACCCCTCACCGTCCGGCGCGCCCAGCGCTGTCCAAAACCCGGCCGAGTGCTGCCGACCGGCACCGGCACGGCTCGCTGAGCCCCACGACCCGGTTTAATGGCGGCCGTGACCTTCGACATCGTCCGGCTCGACCCGATGGAGCTCGACCTCGACACCGCCGACCGGATGGCGGCGATCGACCGCGCGTCCCTGGATGCGGCCGGCCTCGACCTGCCCGCCCCGGTCGGTCCGACCAAGCTGACCTCGCTCCAGCTCGGCAGCGACAGTCGTCCCGTCGACGGTCTGTGGCTGGCCCGCGAGGGCGACCTGCTCCTCGGTCACCTGGCGGTCGAGCTGCCCTGGCGGGACAACACCGACACCGCACACCTGCGCGGCACGGTCGACCCGTCGGCACGTCGCGGCGGCGTGGGCAGCGCGCTGGTCGCCCGGGCTGTCGCGATGGCGCGGGAGTCCGGCCGTTCGAAGATCTACGCCGGTGCCTTCGAGGGCAGCGACGGGGTCCCGGCGCTGCGGGCGTTGGGCTTCTCCAGCGAGGGGCTGGGCGTCAACGCGGTACGCCGGCTCGACCTCCACGCGGCACCGGACGGGATCTGGGACCGGTTGTACGACGAGGCAGGCGGACCTGCGGGGGGCTACGAGCTGGTGCACGTCGTGGGGCCGACCCCGGAGGACCTGCTCGATGACATGGTCACGCTGCACGCGGCGATCAACGACGCGCCGTTGGACGATCCCGAGCAGGAGGAGGACGTCTGGGACACCGACCGGGTCCGCGACTACGACAGGGCGATGGCGGGACGCCGGCAGACGGTCTACCGGGTGCTGGCCAGACAGCGCGACACCGGCGACTGGGCGGGGATCTCCATGCTCTGCGTGGACGAGTTCGCACCGGCGGTCGCGTTCCAGGAGGACACCTCGGTGGTGCGCGCCCACCGCGGGCACCGGCTCGGACTGCTGATGAAGGCCGACATGCTCCGGTGGATCAGCCATGAACGGCCGGAGGTCAGTGCCACCGACACGTGGAACGCGACCACCAACCACCACATGATCGCGGTCAACGAGCGGCTCGGTGCGACGGTCATCGCCCGCCATGTCAGCTTCCGGCTCCGGGACTGACCATGACGGCCACCCTGCTCGTCGTACACCACTCCCCGACCGCGTCGGTGAGGTCGCTCACCGAGGCAGTCCTGGCCGGCACGAGGGACGAGGCGATCGAGGGCGTGGAGGTGGTCGTACGCCAGGCGCTCGAGGCGACCGCGGACGACGTACTCGCGGCCGACGGCTACCTGCTCGGGACGCCGGCGAACTTCGGCTACATGAGCGGTGCGCTGAAGCACTTCTTCGACTCGACGTTCCTCCGGATCGGCGGTTCGCTCTCGTCCACCGGCGCGGCCGACGAGTCGTCCGGCGGCACCTCGGGCCGACCCTTCGGGCTCTACGTGCACGGGCGCTACGACACCGAAGGTGCGGTGCGTTCGGTGCTGTCGATCGTCAGTGCGCTCAAGTGGCGCCAGGCCGCCGAGGTGCTCGCGGTCGTCGGGGACGTGACCGAGCGGCACCGGGAGGCCGCCTACGACCTGGGCGGTACGCTGTCGGCACTGGCTGCCACCGACACCTGAGGACCTCCGTGCTTCCCCGCCTGGCCGCCCCCGTCGCGGCGCTGCTGTTCCTGGCGCTGTCCGCCTGCACCCAGACCCCGGTCGCCAACCAGCCGGACGTCGACACAGTCGAGGCGCCGAAGCTGGGTGCCTGCCGGGTGCTGGCTCCCGCCGACATCTCGGAACCGAGCAACGCCTCGGAGGTGGTCGACTGCGCGGACGAGCACACCGCCGAGACCTTCGCGGTGGGCACGTTTCCGGCAGCCGTGGCCACCGGCGCCGTCGACGACCCTGCCCTCGGCGCGCACATCTTCGCGTCCTGCAGCGAGAAGTTCCTCGCGTTCCTCGGCGGCGAGGAGAGCTCGGTGATGCGCTCGACGCTGACTTGGGCCTGGTTCCGCCCCTCGGAGAAGGCGTGGGAGCAGGGCGCCCGCTGGTACCGCTGCGACGTGGTCGGCGGCGCCGAGCAGTCCGAGCAGCTGATCTCGCTGCCGCAGACGGCCAAGGGCCTGCTGCTCGGGCAGCCGGAGGACCGGTGGATGGTCTGCGTCAACGGGCCCACGGTGGCCGGCTCGGTGAAGATCCCGTGCTCCGAGCCGCACACCTGGCGGGCGGTCACCACGATCAAGCTCGGCGACGCCCGGGACCCCTACCCCGGGGACCGGCTGGTCGAGGTGCGCACCCGCGACTTCTGCTCGGACTCGGTCGGCGCGTGGCTGAACTACCCGGTCGACTACGACTTCGGCTACACCTTCTTCCACGAGGCGGAGTGGGAGGCGGGCAACCGCCGCTCGATCTGCTGGGCGAAGACCGGTCAGTAGATGGTCGGGCCGATGTGGGCACGGGCAGTCGCAGCGGTGGCCGGCGTGGTCGCGCTGCTGGCCGCGTGCACGGGACCGTCCGGTGACGTGGCGTCACCGACCTCTCCGGCCACCGACACGTCCGGCACCTCGATCGCCCCGACCGAGTCCGCCTCGGCGACGCCGACCGATTCGGCCCGCCTGGCGGAGGT
>JAICRS010000304.1 GCA_025966335.1 Nocardioidaceae bacterium | reverse complement strand
CGGTCGTGTGCGTCGACGTCCCCGGCTGCGAGGGCGGCGCGATCCTGTCGACGGCGGACCGCGGCACCGTCATCTTCTTCTCGATGGCCACGTCGTTCTCCGCTGCAGCGCTCGGCGCGGAGGGACTGGCCGCCGACGTCACCATGCTGGTCGGCAACGGCTACGTCCCCGGGCACGCGGCCTACGCGATGTCGCTGCTGCGCGAGCACGCCGGCGTGCGCGGCCTCTTCGAACGACGCCTCTGACCGACGGTCCACAAGCAGTCTGGAGAATGAGTCTGTGACCCGGATACTTCTGCGCGGCGGCTACGTCCACACCCCCTCCGACCCCCATGCCACGGCGGTCGCCGTCGACGACGGCCAGGTGGTGTGGACCGGTGACGACGACGCCTCCACCCACTTCGTCGACGACGTCGACCGGATCGTCGAGCTCGAGGGCCGGCTGGTGACCCCGGCGTTCGTGGACGCGCACGTGCACCTGTCCCAGACCGGGATGGCCGCCGAGAGCCTCGACCTGTCCGACGTGCCAACCCTCCGCCTCGCGTTGGACGCGCTCGCCGCGCATGCCCGCGCGACCAGCCTGCCGGTCGTCCTCGGCCTCAACTGGGACGAGACCCAGTGGCCGGAAGGCCGGGTCTTCACCCGCGAGGAGGTCGACCGCGCCGTCGGTGACCGGCCCGCCTACCTGGCCCGGGTCGACGCGCACTCGGCCGTCGTGTCGTCGGCCTTCCTCGACGCGCTTCCCGAGCTGGTCGCCATGGAGGGGTACGCCGTCACCGGGCTCGTCGCGCGCCAGGCCAACATCCACGCCCGCGAGGCGGTGTTCGAGCTGCTCCCGGGCTCGGCGCAGGAGGAGGCCATCGCCCGCGCCCTGACCGAGGCCGCCCGCCGGGGGATCGGGATGGTGCACGAGATGGGCGCGCCGGGCGACTCACCGGCCGAGGACTTCCAGCGGATCGCGAGCGTACGACGGGTGCGCACGCTGCCCGAGGTGGTCGGCTACTGGGGCCAGCTCGACGGGATCGAGATGGCGCAGAAGCTGGGCTGCTCCGGGGCGGCCGGTGACCTGTGCGCGGACGGTGCGATCGGCTCCCGGACCGCCGCGATGCATGCCCCCTACGCCGACGCGGACACCTCCGGCCACCTCTACCTCGAACCGGAGCAGGTCCGGGACCACGTGATCGCGTGCACCAGGGCCGACGTACAGGCCGGCTTCCACGTGATCGGGGACCGTGCGGTAGCGGCGGTGATCGACGGCTTCCGGCAGGCAGCCGCCGAGCTGGGCGGACCCGCCCTGGTCCGCGCCCGGCACCGCCTCGAGCACCTGGAGATGGTCAGCCCCGAGGACATGGTCACCCTCGGCGAGCTGGGCGTGACCGCGAGCATGCAGCCGATGTTCGACGGTCTCTGGGGCGGCGACGAGTCCCTCTACGCGCAGCGGCTCGGCACCGAACGGGCCCGGCCGATGAACGCGTTCGCCTCCCTGAACCGGGCCGGTGTGGCGCTCGCCTTCGGCTCGGACACCCCGGTCACCCCGTTCGACCCGTGGGCCGGCGTCCGCGCCGCCGCCTGGCACCACACCGAGTCCGAGCGGATCACCGTCCGCGCCGCATTCAACGCGCACACCCGCGGCGGGTGGCGCGCCGCCCGGCGGGACGAGGGCGGTGTGATCGCGCTCGGCGCGCCGGCCACGATCGCCGTGTGGGACGTCCCCGGCGACCTGGTCGTGCAGACCCCCGACGCCCGGGTGGCGGCCTGGTCGACCGACCCGCGCGCCGGCGTACCCCAGCTTCCCGACCTGCACCCGGACCTCGACCTGCCCACCTGCGTGCTGACGCTGGTGGACGGCGAGGTCGCCTTCGAAGAACCAGGAGCACTCCGATGACCACGACCTCCCGCAAGCCGCGGGGCAAGCTCGACCTCGACCCGGTCACCGTCCGGAAGGCCCGCTCGCTCGCGCGCCAGGCAGGCCGGCCGATCGTGTCCATGGCCAAGAAGCACACGACCGTCTCGGTGGAGCGCGCGACGCTGCGGCTGGCCGGGCTGCAGGGCGCCGACGCCGACGGGATCCCGTGGGCGAACCGGCTGCTGGACGCGGTCCGGGGCGACGTCGGGATCGAGCACGGGATCGCGGTCCCGGTGTGGGACGCGCTGGTGCGCGGCGAGGCCGACGACCTGTCCACGCTGGCGCAGAAGGCCTCCGCCGGATCGGTGCGGTTCCGGCTGCCCGAGGGCCGGGACCTGACCCGGGCCCGGTCGGCGGCGAAGAAGCAGGTCGGTGCCGGCATCCGCCAGGTCGACGCCCGCCGGCGGGAGCGCGACCGCCTGGTCAAGCGCTGGGGAGACCCGGACCACAAGCCGTGGGTCTACCTGATCGTCGCCACCGGTGACATCTACGAGGACATCCCGCAGGCGCAGCAGGCGGCCCGCGAGGGAGCCGACGTGATCGCGGTGATCCGCTCCACCGGGCAGTCGCTGCTCGACTACGTCCCCGAGGGCGCCACCCGGGAAGGGTTCGCGGGCACCTACGCGACCCAGGAGAACTTCCGGCTGATGCGGGCGGCGCTCGACGAGTCCAGCGCCGAGCTCGGCCGCTACATCCGGCTCACCAACTACGCCTCCGGGCTGTGCATGCCGGAGATCGCCGCGCTGGCCGGCCTGCAGCGGCTGGACATGATGCTCAACGACTCGATGTACGGCATCCTGTTCCGCGACATCAACCCGGTGCGCACGTTCGTGGACCAGCGGTTCAGCCGGCAGGTCCACGCCCGGGCGGGGATCATCATCAACACCGGCGAGGACAACTACCTGACGACCGCGGACGCCGTCGAGGCCGCCCACACGGTCACCACCTCGCAGCTGCTCAACGAGTACTTCGCCAAGGAGGCGGGGCTCGAGGACTGGCAGCTCGGCCTCGGGCACGCCTTCGAGATCGACCCCGAGGTGCCCGACAGCTTCCGCTTGGAGCTCGCGCACGCCCTCCTCGCGCGCGACCTGTTCCCGAAAGCGCCGCTGAAGTGGATGCCGCCCACCAGGCACATGACCGGAGACGTCTTCCGGG
>JAICRS010000173.1 GCA_025966335.1 Nocardioidaceae bacterium | reverse complement strand
CGTTCAGGCGCGGAGAATTCGCCGTTCAGACGCGGATTCTTCGTGCGGTTCATGCGTCCGACCCATCGCGCAAAACGCACACCTCGGGCGCGAAACCGCATGCCTCGACCGTGAGAAACGCCGGTCTGCGACCGCGAAAACAGTGCGTCTGAACGGCGAAAAAGTCGCGTCTCGACGGCGAAAAAGTCGCGTCTGAACGGGGAAAAGGGCGCGTCTCAACGAGGGGGTGAAGGGGGTGAGTGGTCGGGTGGTGGGTGGGGGGTGATCGCCTACTCGACGAAGACGCGTTCGTCGACGAGCTGCTCGGCGACCAGCTGGCCGGTGTTCTCGAACCGGCTCTGGTCGAAGCGCTTCTTGAACTCGAGGTCGATCTGGTCCTGGCCGTTGCGGTTCTTCTCGATGGTGAGCACCGCCCAGTGCTTGAACCGCTCTGCGTTGCCGATGTCGTAGACCAGGTGGTGCCGCGCGACCACGTCGTACTTGTTGTTCAGGATCAGCACGGTGTCGGCCTCGTAGGCGAGGGCGGAGGAGCCGCGCAGGTTGTTGACCCGCATCCGCTTGCCTGCCGACAGGCCCTCCTTGTCGGCGGCCACCACGGCGAGCACCGGGATGTCCAGGTCGAGGGCGAGGTCCTTGAGACCCTCCACCACCCGGGTCACCCGCTCGTCCTCCACCGGCGAGCCGTCCGGGACCCGCACCTTCTGCAGGTAGTCGACGACGACGAACGGCAGCTGCTTGGTCTCCGTCTTCGCGAGGTCGACGGCTTCCCGGATCACGTCCAGGGTGGTGCTGCTTCCGGTGGACCGGTGCAGCATCAGCCGGTCGGCGTACTCCTGCACCCGCTCGACCGCCTCGACACCGCCGACGGTGTCCGCCAGCCGCTCGGAGAGTGTGCCGCCGGGGCCGTCGGTGGCCTCGAACGCCTCGCGGATCCGGCCGATCCCGGGCGCCTGGATGCCGCCGATCTCACCGGCCTCCAGCGCCACCAGCCGGACCAGCATCGTCTGCGGGTCGTGCTCGAAGGAGAAGAACACCACCGAGCGCCCCGAGCGGGCGATGTTGCGAGCGACCTGCAGGCCCCAGGTGGTCTTGCCCAGGCCCTGCGGCCCGCCGAGCAGGATCAGCTCGCCGGAGCGGAACCCGTTGGCCAGGCTCTTGTCGAGTACGTCGAACCCGGTCGGCCAGACCCGTGCGGCGGCATGCGATCCGGCTCGCAGCCGACCGTTGGCTTGTTCCATCACTCCGGACAGGGACTCGAGCGCGATCTCCATCCTGGCATTGCAGCAGAGCCGTGTGCCCGGTGTACGTGGTTTGGGCCAAGATGACCCGTTCGGGGTGGTCCTCGTGGGCCGGTGCTCGATTTGGCCGAACCGGCGCACTCCCGTAAGGTTCTCGCTGAAACCAGAGACCGCCGGTTGTCGGCGCGCCGAGAACTCCCCGCCCCGCGGGAAGGACGAAGCCGCTGACTGAAGGTTCCGCGAAGCGGACGGCCTGCGCAGGTGACACCGAGTGACAGCCCGGCCATGCGTGGTCGGCGCGTCCGCCCTGTGCCTCCTGTGCCGGGGCGTTTTTCGATTCTCGGGCCGTCGTCGGCAGTCTCCGGAAACCGTGTAATGAACTGCGGAAGGAGACCACATGGCGCGGCCAGACAAGACAGCCGCCGTTGCGGAGCTCGTGGAGTCGTTCCAGGAGTCTGCAGGTGCTGTGCTGACCGAGTACCGCGGTCTCACCGTTAAGCAGCTGCAGGACCTGCGGCGCGCTCTCGGCGAGAACGCCAACTACGCCGTGGTCAAGAACACGCTCACCCAGATTGCCGCCGGGGAGGCGGGCGTCGAAGGCTTCGACGACCTGCTCGTCGGCCCGACCGCGATCGCCTTCATCAACGGCGACGTGGTCGAGGCAGCCAAGGGTCTGCGTGACTTTGCCAAGGCAAACCCCTCCCTCGTGATCAAGGGCGGCGTCCTCGACGGCAAGCCGCTCGGCGCGGAGGAGATCGCCAAGCTTGCGGACCTCGAGTCGCGCGAGGTTCTCCTCGCCAAGCTCGCGGGCGGCATGCTTGCGTCGCTCAGCCAGGCCGTCTACCTGCTCAACGCGCCGCTCTCGCAGGCCGCACGCCTCGCCGGCGCGCTGCAGGCGAAGGCCGAGCAGGACCCGTCGATCCTCCAGGGTGGTGCCGGCGAGCCGGCCCCAGCGGCCGAGGAGACCACCGAGGCTCCTGCCGAGGAGGCACCTGCGGAGACCACCGAGGCCGAGGCCGACGAGGCACCTGCGGAGACCACCGAGGCTTAACGGCTCGGACCGACCAACACCCACCCCGACCCGCACACACGTGTGGGTCAGCACAACGGAAGGAACCGCCACCATGGCGAAGCTCAGCACTGACGAGCTGCTCGACGCTTTCAAGGAGATGACCCTCCTGGAGCTCAGCGAGTTCGTGAAGCAGTTCGAAGACACCTTCGGCGTCACCGCCGCTGCCCCCGTGGCCGCTGCCGCTGCTCCGGCCGCCGGTGGCGCCGCTGCAGGCGCCGAGGAGGTCGCCGAGCAGGACGAGTTCGACGTCGTCCTCGAGGCTGCCGGTGACAAGAAGATCAACGTCATCAAGGAGGTGCGCTCGCTCACCAGCCTGGGTCTCAAGGAGGCCAAGGAGCTGGTCGAGGCCGCGCCGAAGCCGATCCTCGAGAAGGTCAACAAGGAAGCTGCCGAGAAGGCCAAGGAGGCCCTCGAGGCCGCCGGCGCCACCGTGTCGGTCAAGTGACCTTGCGCTGAACCCGGTCCTCACGGACCAGCAACGCCCAGACGGCGGTCGTCCCTTGCGGGGCGGCCGCCGTCTGTGCGTCTCAAACCGGTCCAAACCGGGACCTGGCGGGGGTGACAACCGGCCGGCCAGCGCACAAGATGTCCTCGGCGCTCATTATGTGAACTTTGTCGGGGCCAGGATGACTGGCGCCTTTCCGCCCCGTAACTTGGCGCGGGCTTACTCGTTGGTAGGTCAGGGGAGAAACAGAGAGGAACCGGGTCGGCGACAATCCGGCTTCGGTGAACCGGCTCGAAATTGTTGAGGGAGGGCGCACGTGGGCGTCGAGATCAAGGTCGACGGGCTGACCAAGTCGTTCGGCAAGCAGCTCATCTGGGGCGACGTGAGCCTGACCATCCCCGCGGGCGAGATCTGCGTGATGCTGGGTCCGTCCGGCACCGGCAAGTCCGTGTTCCTCAAGACCCTGATCGGTCTGCTCAAGCCGGACCGCGGCAGCATCGTGATCGAGGGCCTCGACATCGCGAACTGCTCCGAGAAGGAGCTCTACGAGGTCCGCAAGCTGTTCGGGGTGCTGTTCCAGGACGGCGCGATGTTCGGCTCGATGACCCTCTACGACAACGTGGCGTTCCCGCTGCGCGAGCACACCAAGAAGTCCGAGTCCGAGATCCGCGACATCGTCATGGAGAAGATGGAGCTGGTCGGGCTGATCGGCGCCGAGACCAAGCTGCCCGGTGAGATCTCCGGCGGGATGCGCAAGCGCGCCGGCCTGGCCCGGGCCCTGGTGCTCGACCCGGAGATCGTGCTCTTCGACGAGCCCGACTCGGGGCTGGACCCGGTGCGTACGGCGTTCCTCAACCAGCTGATCGTGGACCTCAACGCGCAGATCGACGCGACGTTCCTGATCGTCACCCACGACATCAACACCGCGCGCACGGTGCCCGACAACATCGGCCTGCTCTACCACAAGCACCTGGCGATGTTCGGTCCCCGCGAGATGCTGCTGTCCAGCGAGGAGCCGGTCGTCCGGCAGTTCCTCAACGCCCAGCGGGTCGGCCCGATCGGGATGTCGGAGGAGAAGGACGCCGACGAGCTGGCCGCCGAGCAGGGCCAGGAGCTGCCGCCGCTTCCGCCGATCCCCTTGCAGATCGAGCCCTCCAACGGCATCGCCCGGCGCAGCCAGCGTCCGCCTGGTGACTGGTGCCTGGAGCACGGCGTGGTCCCGCCGTCGGGGTCCTTCGACCAGAACATGTCCATGTCCACCGGGGTCTGACCGTGTCCTCACTGACCTCGGCGAAGGTGCTCGCGCCGATCGGGACCGCGGGCAAGCTGTTCGCGTTCGGTCTCGACGTCGCTCGCGGGCTCTTCAAGCGACCGTTCCAGCTGCGCGAGTTCCTGCAGCAGGCGTGGTTCATCGCCTCGGTCACCATCGTGCCCACCGCGCTGGTCGCGATCCCGTTCGGCGCCGTGATCGCGCTCCAGGTCGGTGGACTTATCAAGCAGTTCGGCGCCCAGTCGTTCACCGGGTCCGCGGCCGTGCTCGCGGTGGTCCGGGAGGCGGGACCGATCGCGACCTCGCTGCTGATCGCCGGTGCCGGCGGCTCGGCGATCGCCGCCGACCTCGGTGCCCGCAAGATCCGCGAAGAGCTCGACGCGATGATGGTGCTCGGCATCGACCCGATCCAGCGGCTCGTCGTACCCCGCGTGCTGGCCACGATGCTGGTCGCGGTGTTCCTCAACGGCCTGGTCAGCGTGGTCGGGGTCGCCGGCGGCTACTTCTTCAACGTGGTGCTCCAGGACGGCACACCCGGTGCCTACCTGGCGAGCTTCACCGCGCTCGCGCAGCTGCCGGACCTGTGGCAGGGCATGGCCAAGGCCCTGGTGTTCGGCCTGATCGCCGCGATCGTCGCCTGCTACAAGGGGATGAACGCGGCCGGCGGCCCGAAGGGTGTCGGGGACGCCGTGAACGAGGCCGTGGTGATCACCTTCATGCTCCTGTTCGTCGTCAACTTCGTGATGAGCGCGATCTACTTCCAGCTCGTCCCGCCGAAGACCGGTTAGGGGCAGGAGAGACATGGCAGACGCAGGTACGACGCTGCGCTCGATGTACCAGAAGCCGATGAGCTTCCTGGACCGGCTCGGCGAGCAGCTCACCTTCTACGTGAAGGCGCTCGCGTGGACCCCGCGCACGATCACCCGCTACAAGAAGGAGATCCTCCGGCTGCTCGCGGAGGTCACCCTCGGCTCCGGTGCGCTCGCGGTCATCGGCGGCACCGTCGGCGTGATCACCGCGATGTCGTTCTTCACCGGCACCGAGGTCGGGCTCCAGGGTTACGCGGCGCTCAACCAGCTCGGCACCGCCGCGTTCTCCGGATTCGTCTCCGCCTACTTCAACACCCGGGAGATCGCACCGCTGGTGGCCGGGATCGCGCTCGCCGCGACCGTCGGCTGCGGCTTCACCGCCCAGCTCGGCGCGATGCGGATCTCCGAGGAGGTCGACGCGCTCGAGGTGATGGCGATCCCGTCGCTGCCGTTCCTGGTCACCACCCGGATCATCGCCGGCCTGATCGCGATCGTCCCGCTGTACGTCGTCGGCCTGCTCTCGTCGTACTTCGCCACCCGGCTGACCGTGACCCAGTTCTTCGGGCAGAGCACCGGGACCTACGACCACTACTTCAACGCGTTCCTCCCACCGGGTGACGTGCTCTGGTCCTTCGGCAAGGTTCTCGTGTTCGCCGTCGTCGTGATCCTCATCCACTGCTACCACGGTTACAACGCCTCGGGCGGCCCCGCGGGCGTCGGCATCGCCGTCGGTCACGCCGTGCGCACGTCCATCGTCGCGATCAACGTCATCGACCTGTTCCTGTCGATGGCCATCTGGGGAACCACCACCACGGTCAGGTTGGCGGGTTAGCGCCATGAACCGCACCTCGAAGGGCTACCGCACCGCCATCGCCATCGAACACCGGATGTTCGGCGTGGCGTTCCTGGCGTTGCTCGTGTTCTTCGGGTGGCTGACCTACGCGATCTTCAACAAGCAGTTCACCGACTACGTGAAGGTGGACCTGCTCGCCTCCAAGACCGGTCTGCAGCTGCCCGACAACGCGGACGTCAAGATCCGCGGCGTGCTGGTCGGCACGGTCCGCGCCCGCGAGGTCACCGACGACGGCGTCCGGCTCAGCGTGGGCCTCGATCCCGACATGGTCGGCCTGATCCCGGCCGGTGTGACGGCGCGGATCATTCCGAAGACCCTCTTCGGTGAGAAGTACGTCGCCCTGCAGGTCCCTGCCGCAGGCGCCGACACCCACATCGAGGCCGGAGACGTGATCGAGCAGGGCGAGGTCGCGATCGAGGTCGAGCAGGTGCTCAACGACTTCTACCCGTTGCTGCGTGCGGTGCAGCCGGCCGAGATCAACTACACGCTGACCGCGGTGTCGACGGCTCTGGAGGGTCGCGGTGAGGAGATCGGCGCGAACCTGGCGGTGCTCGACGACTACCTGAAGCAGGTGAACCCGCAGATCCCTGCGCTGGTCGAGGACCTGCGGCTGCTCAGCGAGGTCTCCGACACTTACCGGCAGGTGCTGCCGGAGGTGGCCCGGTTCCTGCGCAACAGCGTGACCACGGGGAACACGTTCGTGGCCAAGGAGCAGAAGATCCAGGCGCTGTTCGCCGACGTGGCGGACTTCTCGGCGACCTCGCGTGACTTCCTGCAGCAGCACGGGGACAACATCATCCGGCTCGGCGAGCTCGGTCAGGCACAGCTGCCGACGT
>JAICRS010000148.1 GCA_025966335.1 Nocardioidaceae bacterium | reverse complement strand
GAGCCGATGACGACCGGGAAGACCCACAACCGGTACTCGTCGACGAGGTTGTTCCGGACCAAGGTCTGGATCAAGTCGCCGCTGCCATGCACCTGGAGCTCCGGTCCGTCCTGCTCCTTGAGCTTCGCGACGCCTTCGGCGGCGTCCCCCTCGATCAGGACCGCGTTGCTCCACTCGAGCGTTGGGCGGCTCCGTGAGGCGACGTACTTGGTGGCCTCGTTGAACACCTTGGCGCCCTCCTCCTCGGGGGCGTCCGGCCAGAAGCCGGCGAAGATGTCGTAGGTCCTGCGTCCGAGAACCATGGCGAACGGCTTGCTCGTGGCCGCCCCCATGATCTCGCCCATCCGGTCGTCCCAGTAGTTCACCGACCAGCCGCCATGGGTGAAGCCGTTGCTGTCGTCCTCGCCGGGCCCGCCCGGCGCCTGCATCACCCCGTCGAGCGTCACGAAGGTGGTCACGATCAGCTTCCGCATCTGTTTGTCCTCTCGATCGGGCCGCTCGCGTTGAGCGATCGCAACTACAGACGGGTCGGCGCTACAAAACTCATCGTTTCTCGTTGTTCTTCAGACTAGGAGACTCCGAACCGGGCCACGTACCGCCGTTGCCACAGGGTCTCCACCGCCCGCCCGTCGTAATGTTTCCGCACGAAGGCGACTGCCTCATCGGCCGGCACGCCATCGAGGACAGCGACACACGCGAGCGCGGTCCCCGTGCGGCCTCGTCCGCCGCCACAGGCGATCTCCACCCGCTCGTCCGCGGTGCGACGCCACACCTCCCGCAGGGCATCGTCAGCGGCGTGACGGTCCGTCGGCAGCCGGAAGTCCGGCCAGCGCAGCCATCGCGACGGCCACGGCAACGGCTCCGGCTCGCGCCCCAGCAGGTACAGGCCGAACTCCGGCTGCATCCCCGGTGGAAGCGGTTCACGCAGGGCCCGCCCCCGCACGCGGCGACCGCTGGGCAGCTCCAGGACACCCGCCGCTGTCTGCTCCCAGCCGCCGTTCACGACCTCAACGTAACCGGGACCGGTTCACGATCCCGGCAGGCTGCGAAGGGAATGCGCCCGGAAGCGGCCGTCGAGACAGCTCACCTGTGCGATGACCTGGCCGCCCTTCCATGGCGAGGTCTTCACGTCCCCAGGACCCAGTCCCGGATCGGTGTCGGCATGGGCATGCACCCGGATGGTCGCCCCGACGTACTCGCGCGGGCCTTCGGTGACGTGCACCTCGAGCCGGTACGGCGGGCGCAGGTCCCCGTCGAACCGCGGCTTCTTCGGCCCGTTCACGCCGAGCCAGTCCGCGGTGAGGACGAACACACCGACCGACGCGCAACGCGGCCCGCGGAACCAGTCCTCGGCCGCGGCCGGGAGCTCACGCCCTTTCCGGATGTAGACGCCGCCGTTCCACTCGAACGCGGTCTCGAGAGGTACGTCGACGAGCTCGGCCACCTGCACCGACTGGTCGGGCTCCGCCGGGTCCTGTCCGCCCGAGTCGTCGCAGGACGGCAGGACGCCTTGGACGAGGCGCCCGGTCGTGGCCGGGTCGCGCTTCACCCCGCCATGTCCCAGGTAGGTGTGTCCCTGATAGACCACGACCGCCGCGCACGCGGACGACCCGGTTCCACCGCTTCCGCCTCCATCGCCTGAGCCGCAGGACGCCAACACGACGCACATGATCGCGACGGCGACCGGGAGCCGCACGAGGGAACGCATCGAGCCCAGCACATTCGTGGGACGCAGGGCGTCATCATCGGGTTCCGCTAATGGCCGTGGACGGCCCTGAGGTGGATCAGCAGATCGGCCGGACCGGCCAGGACTCCTCGTGTCGTGCCCGGCTGCGTCGCGTCGCCCGGCACTGTCTCGAACGGCTCGTCGGTCAGCCGGACGTCGCGGCAGCCGAAGTCGTCCACAACCACCCCTGTCAGGTCGTTCCCGTGGGAGTAGACGAGCATCCACCGCGGACCGAGGTCGGCGGTGCACACCCGGTTGCGCTCCGCCGGTGCCAGTTCGGTCAGATCACGCTGGAGGGCCAGCAGCCGCGCCGGGTCGACGGGACGGACCTCGCCGGCGCGCACCCAGCCGTACGTCGTCCCGTCCCCCTCCGGCCCGGGACCCACGGCCGCCGGGTCGTACCGGCAGACCCAGGCCGACTCGGGGACGGCCAGAGATGGCGCCGACTCGGCCGGCTCGTCCGCGCCCAACCCGTGATCCGCGTTCGCGCTCTCTGGTAGCCGCTTAGGACAGACCTTCCCGTCGTGAGCGGCGACCTCGTCGACGGAGGTGCTCGGCGGCGGATCGGCAGCAGGTGGCGTCGACCCCAAGTCGGCGCATCCGGCAAGGACCCCTACGGTGAGCAGCCCAGCCGCCAGGGAGGATGTGTGTGCGAGGAGGCGGCGGAACCGGCCGTGCATCGAGACCTCCTCTTCGGTGCTTGGGGCGAGCCAGGTGCTTGCCCGCCACCGGTACGACGCACCAGCCTGGCATCCGGTTGCCTGGCTGCGAGCCTCCAGCGCGTCCAGGTCCCGCTCGGTGTGCCTGCCCAGCGACTCCTCCGTCAGGTCGGCGATCACCCGCCCGACGAGTCAGCCACGACCTGACGCTAGCGCCAAGCGGCCGCCTCAGGGCGATGGATCAGGCCCCGTGAGCTGTTCCCACAGGCCCATGGCGTCGGCACTGGCCCACACCTCGACGATGTGGCTGCCTTCGAGCCGGAGTATGTCGATCCCGGTCCAGCTGACCCGCCTGCCGGTGGCCGGGAGATCGTCGAGAGCCCCCTCGTGCGTGGCGTTCGCCGTCCACCGCACCACCACCTTGTCCCCGGATTCGATCAGGTCGTCGACCTCGAACCGCAAGTCCGGGAAGGTCCTGCGGAACCGATCCGCCATCTCCCTGACCGCGTCGCGACCGTGCAAGTCGGTGTCGACCACGTGGTGGACGTGCTCGGGTCCCAGAAGCTCCTCGACGAGGTCCGTACGGCCGGCACTCCAGAGCTCCTCGAAGAACCTGCGGACCACGGTGGCGTTCGGCGGCACGCCGGCCTCCCTTCCGGGCGGCCCGCCACCCGCCCTCTCGCTCATGCTGGCACAGGAACAGGCGGATGGGTGAGGTAGCTGACGTGCGTGACCAACGACGCCGACCGGGCGGAGACGAGGTCGAGATGCAACGGCGGCACGCCGTCGAAGAGGCGTTCTCCGGCGCCGAGCGTGACCGGCGCGATGTGCGTGCGCAGCTCATCGAGCAGGCCGGCGGCGAGGTACTGGTTGACGGTGGCTGCCCCGCCCGCGATGGCGACGTCCTGGTCACCGGCAGCGGCGTGGGCCAGGTCCAACGCGGAGTGGATGCCGGCGGTGACGAACGCGAACGTCGTGCCGCCCAGCATCGGCATCGGGTCACGTGGATGGTGGGTCAGCACGTACACAGGAGCATGGAAGGGCGGGGTCTCCCCCCACCAACCCCTCCACTCCGGGTCCCAGTCGCCGCCGATCGGCCCGAACATGTTGCGGCCCATCACGTAAGCGCCGGCAGCGGTCATCCGGTCGAGCTCCGCGCTGTTCTCATCCGGCGTCTCGAACATCCAGGCGTGGAGCAGGTCGACCGGTCCGTCTCCGAACGGCTTGTCGACGGTCTGGCCGGGGCCGGCGACGAAGCCGTCGGCAGAGATCGAGATGTCACAGACAACCCTGCCGCCCATGCAGGCCTCCGTCTCGTCGTCACGGCTCCGGTCAGGCCGGGACCTGTCGCTCACCGCAGGGTGAGCACGGACTTTCCGAGCGTGCGGCGTTCGGCCATGTCGGTCAAGGCCAGACGGACGTCCTCGAGCGGGTACGTCGTACCGACCGGCGGGTCGATCATGCCGCTTTCCATCATCGGCACCAGCTCGTCCCACTGGCTGCGCATGAACCCGGAGCGCGCCATCGCGTAGGCGCCCCAGCCGACCCCGCGCACGTCGATGTTGTTCAGCAGCAACCGGTTGACCTTCACCTCGGGGATCGCTCCGGCGGTGAACCCGACCACCAGCAGCCGGCCGAGCGTCCCCAGGGACCGCAACGAGTCGGTCATCAGGTCGCCGCCGACCACGTCCATCACGATGTCGACGCCGTTCCCGTCGGTCAGCTTCTTGACGGACTCGAGGAAGCCGTCGACCAGGACCACCTCGTCGGCTCCGGCGGCCCGCGCCGTGTCGCCCTTCTCCTCGGTGGACACGACCGCGATCGTGCGCGCGCCGTACCCCTTCGCGACCTGGAGGCAGGCGGTGCCGACGCCGCCGGCGGCACCGTGCACGAGCACGGTCTCCTCGGGCTGCAGAGCGCCGCGCACGGCCAGCGCGAAGTGGGCCGTGAGGTAGTTCATCGGCAGGGCGGCGCCCTGCTCGAACGACACGGAGTCCGGGAGCGGGAAGACGCTCCCGGCGTCGAGGGCGACCAGCTCCGCCCAGCCGCCGTAGGGCAGCACGCAGGCCACCCGGTCACCGGCGGTGAAGCCGGATCCGTCCGGCGCTTCGCGGACGACGCCGGCAACATCGACCCCGAGCGTGAACGGGAGCTCGGGCTTGAGCTGGTAGCGGCCGGCCGACAGGAGCAGGTCCGGGAAGCTCACACCGGCGGCGTGCACCTCGACCAGAACCTGGCCGTCACCGGCAGCCGGTTCGGGAACGTCGACGACGTCGACACCTTCAGGACCTTCGAGCCGGACGACCTGGACAGCGCGCATCCGCCGATCCTAGCCACCGGGTTCAGCGTTCTCAGCCGGCGCCCGCGATGCGCAGCATCCATTCGACCTCGCGCCAGTAGTCGTCCTTCTCCTCCGGTACGCCGGTCGCCTCCGCGAAGGTGATCGTGTCCTCGAGGTGAACGGGCTCCGGCAGCTTGCGGTACTTGTTGGCCGGCTCTCGGTCGGTCATCTCCACCACCCCGTCTCTGATTCGAGACTACTCCGTTCTGGACCCATCCGGCGGAACGGCCGCCCCGAACCCTCCTTGTGACACCGACAAGCCACCAGACCAGGAATCAGCGCCTCGCCGGCGCGGCCGCCGGCCTGCTCGCAGGAACGGCGGGGGTCGCGGCCGCCGAGGCGGTGTCGGCCCTGCTCACGGGCGTCACCTCGCCGCTGCTCGCGGTTGCGAACCGTGCCGTGGACGCGGCGCCACGCCCCGTGAAGGAGTGGGCGATCGAGACGTTCGGCAGCGCCGACAAGATCGTGCTGATCTCCGGGGTGATCGCCACCGTCGCTGCCCTCGCAGCGCTCGCCGGGGTCATCGGCGTCCGCCGATCCCGGGTCGCGGTCGGGATCTTCCTGGCCTTGAGCGGGGCAGCGGCCGCGGCGGCACTCACCGACCGTGCCGCCACAGCACCACCCGCGCTCAGGCTCCTACCCGTCGTCGCCCTCGTCGGCGTGGGCCTCGCCTCGCTCGTGGTTCTGCTGAGGTCCCTCGACAAGCCCCGGGCACGGCTGCCGCGCGAGGTCGACGGCGACGACCTGCCGGCGGCCTTCGACCGCCGGGCCTTCCTCAGATCGGCGCTCGCGGTCGGTGCGGTCGCGGCCGCGGGAGGACTGGCCACCCGGGCGCTCGGCGATCCGGCCGCGGCGGCATCGCGCGCCGGCGTCACCATCCCGCGCCCGCACAGCCCGGCGCCGCCGTTGCCGCCCGGCGCGACCCTCGAGGTGCCCGGGCTCACGCCGTACCTCACGCCCAACAACGCCTTCTACCGCGTCGACACCGCCCTGCGAGTCCCGGACGTCCCGGTCGACACCTGGACGCTCCGGATCCACGGCATGGTCGACAACGAGATCGAGCTGAGCTTCGAGGACCTGCTGTCGCGCCGGCTCGTGGAACGACGGATCACCCTGACCTGCGTGTCGAACCCGGTCGGCGGCGACCTGGTCGGGAACGCCACCTGGATCGGCGTACCCATCCGCGAGCTGTTGGCCGAGGCCGGTGTCCGCGACGGCGCGGACGCAGTGAGGTCCACGAGCGCCGACGACATGACCATCGGCACGCCGCTGCAGGCGTTGACCGACGACCGCGATGCCCTGGTCGCCATCGCGATGAACGGGGAGCCACTGCCGCTCGAGCACGGCTTCCCCGCCCGGATGGTCGTCCCCGGCCTGTACGGCTACGTGTCGGCCACCAAGTGGCTGGTCGACCTCGAGGTCACCCGGTTCGGCGCGTTCGACGCCTACTGGACCGACCGCGGCTACGCCGAGGAGGCGCCGATCAAGACCTCCTCCCGGATCGACGTCCCGCGCTCCTTCGCCCGTGTGCAGGCCGGTACGACGCCGGTCGCCGGTGTGGCCTGGGCCCAGGACACCGGCATCGCCAAGGTCGAGGTCCGCGTCGACGGCGGCCCGTGGAACGAGACCCGGCTCGCCGACGAGGACAACATCAACACCTGGCGGCAGTGGGTCTGGGAGTGGGACGCCACCCCGGGCGCCCACGACCTCGAGGTCCGCGCCACCGACTCCTCCGGCTACACCCAGACCGCGGAGCGGACGCCGATCGCTCCTGACGGGTCGACGGGCTGGGACAGCGTCGCCGTCACCGTCGAATGACCAATCCGGACGCCTCCGCACGACGAACCCCCCATGCGCCACCAAGCACGACACCAACCCGAAGGGAAACCAGAATCATGCGCTCCATCCGAAAGTTCACGATCGCCATCGCGGCCGTCTCCGCCCTGACCATGACCGCCGCCTGTGGCGCCGACGACACAGAGGCCGCCACATCCGGTGACACCACGACCACCCAGTCCGAGACGCCGATGGAGGAGGAGACCACCCCCATGGCCGAGGAGGACACGATGGACCCGGCCGCGAACCTGGTCGGTCCGGGCTGCGCCGGCTACGCCGAGGCGGTCCCCGAGGGCGCCGGATCGGTCGCGGGCATGGCCCAGGACCCGGTCGCGGTCGCCGCCAGCAACAACCCGCTGCTCAAGACGCTGACCGCCGCGGTCTCCGGCCAGTTCAACCCCGAGGTCAACCTGGTCGACACACTCAACGGTGGTGAGTTCACTGTCTTCGCGCCGGTCGACGAAGCGTTCGCCAAGATCGACAAGAAGACCATGAACACGCTCGCCAAGCCGGACAACGCCGAGACCCTGCAGACGATCCTGACCTACCACGTCGTCGAGGGCCAGATGGCTCCCTCGGAGATCGAGGGCCAGACGCTGACCACCGTCCAGGGCGAGGAGGTCGAGATCTCCGGATCCGGCGACGAGCTGATGGTCAACGACGCCAACGTGATCTGCGGTGGGGTGCAGACCGCGAACGCGACGGTGTACCTGATCGACTCGGTGCTGATGCCGCCGAGCGCCATGTGACCCACTGAGTCACGTCTGTCCGGACCCGCGCCACCCAGCAGGTGGGGGGCGCCGGTGCGGGCCGAAGGGACGCACTGGGTGACAAGGCGCGCGGCGGCCTCACCACCCCGTCGAGAAAGTGCACCGGCGCGGTGGCCGGGG